>WRAI01000006.1 GCA_009780275.1 Oscillospiraceae bacterium
ACGGTTTTTTCCGTTCTTCATTTGACCGTCTTCTGCCTTGCATTTGGGGCATTGATATTCATTTCTTACGCTTTTATTTTCCATGCTTTTTTATATCATATTCAACGCTTTTTGTCCACTCCCAATTATAGTCCGAGTAAATCGGCGTGGGTTCCCGTTCCCAGCAAATAAAGAATCATGCCCGTTTCTTGTTTTTCATATATTAGCAACCAATCACCGGCACCACCGATATGACATTCGCGGAAACGTTTCATGTTTCCCTTTAATTGATGATCCTTCCAATTTAAAGGTAAGGGGATATCCTTCGCTAATTGGTTAATACCCCAAGCGAGCAGGGATAGGTCCTTTCCTTGCTTTTTTGCGAGTTTATAACCTTTCTTAAACTTTGAAGTCCTAACAACGAAATATATCGTTTCAATCATCATCATCGTCCTCTGCGTCCAAATCTGCGAAGAGGTCTGCTGCGTTTTTATATAACTTTGCCGTCCCATTTTTGACGGCGGTATGATATTTCTTCGATTCCGTAAGAAGTTCCGATTCAAAATCCGGAGTATACCCGTTTTCGGTTAACCGCATAAAAGATGAATCAGGGACATTTGAAACACCCAAAATAAAAGGCAGGTTGTTAGTTTTCACCGTTTGCTTTAAAAATAAGTTAACCGCTGTAGACAGATCCAAGCCGATGGATTCGAAGACTTGCTGTGCTTGGGACTTTAGGGTTGCGTCGGTTCTTACGTTAATGGTTGCTGTCGCCATGTTGACACCTCCTTGTTTATTATCGTAACACATATTAAGTACATTGTCATCAAAGTAATCATTTGACGCCATATATGACATTGTTATATATTTATATTATTACACAAAGGAGGATACAATTTGAGCAAACGTGATAAACAATTGCAAGCCATACGAAACAATCCGAAGGGTGTTAAATTTAAAGCCATACAAAATATATTATTAAACCTTGGTTTTAAAGAAACCGTACCCCGCGGTGGGTCGAGCCATTATACGTATCATAAAGGTATCTATAGAATTACGATCCCCAAGGACAACCCCGTTAACGGTATTTATATAAAACAAGTCATTAAAATCCTCGATGCATTGGAGGCAACTCAATGAAAAACTTACAATATTATATGGATTTGAAATACCCCTTCACATTGGAACAAGACGAAGATGGGAGCTATCTTATTATATACCCCGACTTACCCGGATGTATGACTTGCGGATCAACGATTGAAGAAGCCATCGAAATGGGTACAGATGCAAAACAATGTTGGATAGAATCCGCATTACATGACAATGATTTTATCCCCGAGCCGCGAACAACGGAGGAATACCCTAATAATTTTAAATTACGCTTACCAAAATCCTTATACAAACAACTCGCGACCAACGCAAACGCGGAGGGAGTAAGCATGAACCAATATTGCTTGTACCTGCTAAGCGAAAGAGCGGTGAGTTGATAAATGGACACCTTCTCCCGCTTATCCCCCTTCATACAGGAGTTCATCTACCGCAACGAGTGGACGGAGCTGCGCGGTATACAGATTGCCGCTTGCGGGGTTATTTTTGATACGGACGATAATTTACTCCTTTCCTCCGGCACGGCGTCGGGCAAGACCGAGGCGGCGTTTCTGCCGATCCTTACGCAAATTTATGAGGACCCGCCGAAGTCGGTGGGCGTGCTGTACATATCGCCGCTTAAAGCGTTGATTAACGACCAGTTTAAGCGGCTGGATCAATTACTGCTGGATTCAAACATTCCCGTGACGAAATGGCACGGGGACGCGAACCAGGACAAAAAGAATTATTTGGTGAAGAACCCCGAAGGGATTTTGCAGATTACACCCGAATCGTTGGAGAGCCTGCTGACCAACAAGCGGGGGTCGTGCTTGCAATTGTTCCGTGATTTGCGCTTCGTGATTATCGACGAGGTGCATCAATTTATGCGGGACGCGCGGGGTTTGCAACTTTTGTGTGTGCTGGAGCGGTTGCAAAATTTGACGAAGGTATACCCACGGCGGGTGGGCTTGTCGGCGACGCTGGGGGACATAAAGCTGGCGGAGAATTGGCTGAACACGGGCACGGCGCGTAAGTGTGCTTCCCCCGTGACGGACGAAGGGAAGCGGAGGATCCGCCTGCACATCGAGCGGTTCGTCAATTATGCCGACAAGAGGGACTTAAACGCGCTGACCGATTCTTCGGGTACGCAGGACGTGGGCGACCGCGCGCATTACGATTATTTATTTAAGATGACGCTGGATAAGAAGACGATTATCTTCACCAATTCCCGCGAGGAAACGGAATACGTGATGGCGAACTTACGCGAAATCGCGTTGAAAAATAAATCCCCCGACATTTACCGGGTACACCACGGTAACGTGAGTGCGCTCCTGCGTGAAACGACCGAGGACGAAATGAAATCGGAGGACGAAAAAATCGTGACGGGCGCGACGGTTACGCTGGAATTGGGCATCGACATCGGCGCGCTGGACCAAGCCGTGCAAATCGGCGCGCCGCACAGCGTTGCCGGTTTTGCGCAACGGTTGGGGCGGTGCGGGCGGCGGGGGCAGATCGCGCAATTATTATTCACCTTCGTGGAGAGCATCGTGATTAATGCCGCTGACATTTTGGGACCGATCAATTGGGACTTTTTAAAGACGCTCGCCATCATCGAGCTGTACACCAAGGAACATTGGATCGAGCCGATTTACCCGCACCACCACCATTACGCGCTGTTGTACCACCAGACGATGAGCTTTTTAAAATCGAACGGGGAATCCTCGCCCGCGGCGCTGGCTACGGCGGTGCTGGGGCTGGGCGTGTTCAAACACATCCCGCAGGAGGATTACCGTCGGCTGCTTTCGCACATGGTTGATATGCAGCAATTGGAGCGCACCGAGCGCGGCGGCTTGATTATCGGGCGGCAGGGGGAACGGATCGTCAATTCGCATAAATTTTTGACGGTATTTAAAGCGCCGGAATACCTGCTGGTAAAGGACGAAAACCGCACCATCGGCACGGTGGACACGGTGTACCCCGTGGGGACGCGCTTCTCGCTGGCGGGCATGACGTGGGAAGTGCTGGACGTGAACGAGAAGTCGAAGGTCATTTTCGTTAAGCGGGTACCCGGCGTTAGTATGGTCGATTGGGAAGCGGTTTTCGACGGCGAACTGCATACGGTTTTGGTCAAAAAAATCCGCCATATACTAATGGCGGACGTGATGTTCCCGTATTTGAGCGATTCGTGCAAGGAGCGTATCACCGAACTGCGTTACATCACGCAGAACAGCGGCATATTGGACAATTTGGTAACGCAAATATCCAATAAAAAGTTCGCCATTTTCCCGTGGATCGGTACGCGGCAATTACTCACGCTTCACTACGCGTTGATAGATAAACAAATACCCAACAAGATACCGTGGTTTACCAGCGTATACATCGAGGCGATTTTTTCCGGCACGACGGAGGAGCTGGAGGAAATCATCCGCGGTATCGCACGGTCGGAAATCGACCTGTATAACCTACCCCTTCCCGGTAAAACGCAGATACGTGCGAAGTACAACGAGTATGTCCCCGCGGACTTGCTAAGGAAGCAATTCGTGGAGGATTACTTGGATATGGAAGGGGTACGGGAGCTGGCAACCGGGAATTAAACCTTCGGGGCTCGTAATAAAGGCAATTTGCTCCCCAGCAGGGTTTTTAAGTTCGGCTCGCCGATTTCAAAGAGGCTGTATTTAATCCGCGTTGCGGGTTTATTTATTTCCAGCACACGTTGCAAATCAATGGGGGTGGCGATGATTACGGCGTCGCAGTCCACTTTGTTAATGGTCGCGGCCAGGTCTGCGATTTGCTTTTCGCCGTAGCCCATGGCGGGCAGGAGGTTTTTGATATGGGGGTATTTGGTGAATACCTCCACCAGCTCGCCGACGGCTGCCGAACGCGGGTCAACGATTTCCGCCGCGCCGAAACGCTTCGCGGCTACGATGCCCGCGCCGATTTCCATTTCCCCGTGGGTGAGGGTGGGGCCGTCCTCCACGACCAGCACCCGTTTGCCGCGGATGCAGGACAAATCATCCACCGCGATGACGGAAGCGGCTTCTATGAGGGCGGCGGCGGGGTTAACGCGCTGTATGTTAGCCCTTACGGTTTGGATATGTTCGAAATCCGCGCTGTCTATCTTGTTAATGACCACCGCGTCGGCCATGCGCAGGGTTACCTCGCCGGGGTAGTAGCTCAGCTCATGCCCCGGGCGGTGGGGGTCAACGACCGTAACCATCAAATCCGGCTGGTAGAAGGGGAAGTCGTTGTTGCCGCCGTCCCACAGGATCACGTCGCAGCCGTTGGGGTCGTTTTCCGCCGCGCGCAGAATGGCCTCGTAATCCACGCCCGCGTAAATCACGTTGCCGCGTTCGATGTACGGCTCGAATTCCTCCATTTCCTCAATGGTGCAATCGTGCTTTTTTAAATCGCCGATTGCGGCGAAGCGTTGTACCTTTTGCGCCGCCAGGTCGCCGTAGGGCATGGGGTGGCGGACGGTTATTACCTTTAGGCCCATTTCCATCAGGATTTCCACGATGCGGCAGGAGGTTTGGCTCTTACCGCAGCCCGTGCGCACCGCGCCCACGGCGATTACGGGCTTTGTGCTTTTCAACATCGTACGCTTGTGGCCGAGCAGCGTAAAGTCCGCGCCCGCCGCGTTCACCTCCGCGCCCAAGCCCATCACGTAGGTATAGGGTACGTCGCTGTAGGAAAAGACACATTCGTCCGCGTTCAGCTCCTTAATGAGTTGGGTCAATTGCTCCTGCGGGAAGATGGGGATGCCTTGCGGGTACAGCGAACCCGCCAGCTCGCTCGGGTACACTCGCCCGGCGATGTCGGGGATTTGCGCCGCGGTGAAGGCGACGACCTCGTATTCGGGGTTGCCGCGGTACACGGTGTTGAAGTTGTGGAAGTCGCGGCCCGCCGCGCCGATGATGATGATCTTTTTCATAATTATCTCCCTATTCTAAAATTTCCGTCGCGTTCTTCAATAATACGAAAACCGGGGTTAAGTTCCAGCACCCAATACGGGGTGGTTGCGCCGGTTTCGGTAATTTCCATTCCGTAGGCGGAAATTTCCCAAAATCCCGGTTCCCTGCCCAGGATCAATTGCCCGCCCGTAATCACGACCCGCCCGAACGCGCCCGTATATTCAATATTACCGCAAAAAGCGGCGGCGTTGCCGCTTATATCAGGCAAACTCAATACGTCATACTCGTACAACCCGTCGTCGGAAGCGATAAAATCGCCGCCGTGCTGGAGGCGCAGCGCCGGATGTTCGAAAAGCGCGTAAATAGCGTCAACGCGGCGTGCGTTGTCCTCCACCCAAGCGGTTTCGGCGGCGCGGATGCTTTCGTAGCCGTAATGTGTTAAGTCCAATTCGGCGAAGGGCGTGAGGGTCTCGATTCCCGCCGTTTCCTTTAGCAACGCACCCAAGTCGGTTTCCCACCGGAAATCTGTTGTCCAATCCGCTTCAAACGCGTCTAATAAAAGGCCGTACAACGCGCCCGTCACATAGCCAATCCCTTGCAAGGACTTCCCGATGTAGTGGGTGTCGATATGTGCTCGTATCCATGCGATTTTATCGGTCATTTCGTTCATGATTACGCGCATTTCGGTATAAAGTGCCGTACCTTCGCTTATTTCAAACCCGGTTTCCGCCGACAAAGCGTTCGGGTTGCTTTCATGCCGCGCGGCGCGGGCGGAAAGCGCGGTATGGACGGCTTGCAACCTTTCTTCGCCGGAGGTTTCCAGCGCATGTATTAGCGCTGTGGTTTCTATCCATATACTGATACGCTCATTCAATCCGTCCATGTGGTTAAGCGGTATCCAATAGGGACGGCGACCGGTGAAAAGTTTCGGCTGCCACGCATGGAACAATTCATGCGCCATAATTCCGACCACGCGTTCCGTGTCGGGTAAAATAGATTGCACATATGACCATGTCATCATGCCCCATGTTATTCCGTGCGCTATGGCGGCGGTGTTGCCGATGTGTACACTTGAAGGCAATTCACCCGCGTATACCCCCTCCGTTTGGTACACCAATTCGAAACGGTCTTGGCCTGCGGGCCGATTGGCTACGGCTTGCCGCGTCACCGGGTCGGCGAACATAAACGGCCCGTTTAAATCGACGCCCCACATTTCACCGCCGTCCCAGCTCAAGCGGGCTTCCATCATGGCGAACAGCTCCGCCGCGCACAACAGGCAAATGACCGTCTCCCGTTCTTCGTCGCATATATGGGAAAGGGATGTTATCGGCGGCGGTGCCGGACGCGGGGGCGGAGTAGGCGCAGGCGTGGGAACGGGTGCGGGGGTAGGCATCGGCGGGGGTTGGATGGGGATGAGCGAAATCGCGGGGGGGATAGAAGGCGCGGTAATGTCCTCCCGCGTTGCGGTTTCGTTCGCGCCGCTTCCGCAGGCTATAAAAAGGAATAACAGGATGAACAAAGGTAATAATTTTCTCATAGCCACCCCCTTGTAATTGATAAAAGCGTTACGCCTCCACTTCGGAACAATTTGTGCCGAAGTGGAGCGTAACGCCCGTAGGTTATTTGCGTACTATTCGTTTTCGATTAATTTCTTTTGGATACTGCGCAGGAAGCCGCATATCCAGCGGTTGATCGCGGGGTTGATTGAGGTTTCGTCGTCGCTGACAGCGAAGGTCGTATCCACGTCCGTCATGTCGTAGAAGTAGAGCATATCCACCAAACGCAGTACGTCCAGGAGGAAATTTGAGAATACGACTTCCGAATTAAGGTTGCCGTCCAGCGTAATTACGTCGAAGAGGTCGGGGCGGGTCTTGATTTCCTCCATGACGACGGGGTGCAGGTTGTTGTGGTCGGTATGGCGTTTGTATACGATGTTCAAATTGTCGTCGGAGCGTTTGCGGGCCAGCAGGCGTTCGATGATCTTTTCCATGGAGCATTTGAGGTCTACCAGCAGCACGCGCCAGTTGTTTTCCTTGATAAAGCGGATCAAGTCGATCGTTTGCTGGCGGTTGCGGGGGAAGCCGTCCACCAAGCCGGGGGTGTGCGACAGCGCGAATTCGCGGAAGATTTGGCAGGTGACGGAATCGTCCACCAAAATGCCTTGCTCGGTCAGTTCCTTGATTTTCGGGTCTTCCTTGGCTTTGGCGCGGAAGATGTCACCCATGCTGGCCGAATACAGGTTGTCCAGCCAATAGTGTTTGATGTTTTTAACCAGCGTACCTTTTCCCCCGCCGGACTCGCCCAGCAGAATCATGAAATCCCATTTTTCCAATATCAACGGTTTGCGGTTATGCTTCACGTCTTTCCCTCCCGTTTTCCATATAAGTACGCCCCTATTGTATGGGCAAAAGCCGTATCGCGTCAATCACTTCCCCGCGGTTGGCGCGCGTTACGTCAAAACGCTCGCCCGTAACCGCGCCTACGTGGCTGCACCACATTTCCATTTCGGCCAGGCATGTGCCGCCGCCCGCGCCGCCGCCGCCCGCCGCCGCTATGAGGTGAATCATTTTTCCCTTCGCCGCGCTGCCGGCTTTGTTAAAACATTCCATCCGGCGGAAGCGGTCGAGGAAGTATTGCATCCGTTCGTTAGGTTGGCCGAAATACACCGGCGTAACGAGGAATATACCCTCCGCCGCGCGTATCTTCGCTTGCAACGCATCCATCATATCGCCGATGACGCATTTCGCTTCGGGCAGGCAAGTCCCCCACCCATCGTTGCAAACCAAGCAAGGCGAAATCCTGCCCGCGCACAAATCGATTATTTCAGCCTCGCGCCCCGCGTTCGTAACGCTATCACACGCGGCCCTGCCGCAGGCGGCGGTCAGCCCGTTTTCATTGGGCGATGCCGTAATCACCAAATACATACATATCCCTCCTTCTTTATATTCCGAACTCGATTTTACATGCCGCCCCATGGTTGCAATATTCGCACGGGTTCCTGCCGCCGCTTACGCAAGGCGCGGGCGCGATAACGCCTTCCGTCAAACGCAGGGTGAGGTCCTTGATTTTTTCGTTCGCGTCTTTACTTAAGCGGGCGTATTCGTTCGGATCGCTTAAATCCACCCCCGACATGCGGAACGCCTTTAGTAGTCCCGCTTCGCGCGCGGCGTCGTCCAAAAGTTGGTCGGTTTTAAGCAGCGGGTCGCCGATGGGGAAGTAGAAGACGCCGCCGGGTTTGGGGTTTTTATTGGTCAGATCGGGGCTTTCCAGCATCGCGTTCATGTAAAGCATAAGCTGCAATTGCGTACCGCGCCGTACCTCGTCGGGATTAAAGCGGGCGCGGCCCGACTTGTAATCGATGATCCGTACGTATGTATTCCCGTCTTCGCCCTCCAGCAAGTCCGCACGGTCGATACGCCCCGAAAGGGAGAGGCTCCGTCCGTTGCCCAACGGGATGGGCGGCGCGGGGGGCAGGTCCAATTCCGTATAGGCGGGGTCGTACTCCCCCTGCTTAAGTTGTTCGCCCAACGCCCAAATCGACGCCGTGCAAACCCGCCGCGCTTTTTCCAATATATAGCGGTTGCGCGCGGAGCCGTGGTAAACCGTTGCGTTGGTTTCCTCGCTTTCGGGGACGAGCTCCCGTACGAGCGAACCTACGATTTCCTCGATTTCCGTTTTCGTGCGGGCTTGCCATTGGTACCGCCGCGCGAAATTGGCGACGACGTCATGGAATAGACTGCCCAAATCGGCGGGCATGATTTCATACAGCTTGCGCGGCTTGGCTTTGAGTAAATAAGTCATGTAATAAGCGAAGGGACAGCGGGCGTAGGCTTCCAAACGGGACGCCGCCGTGTATACCACCGGCCCGAAAAGGCGGTTTACGGATTTTGGGGAAAGCGAAGGCAACTTCTGACCTATTAGGTCAGAAGTTAACGGCACGTATTCACGCACGGGCGCGGCCGCTTTCGGTACGACCGCCGGAAACTGCGCCCGTATCGCCCGCACAACGGGCGACGGCCTCAATACCTTCCCGCCCGAATCGCCCTCCGCGTAAATAAAGGCGAGCGTATCGGACGGTTGGGACAACGCGCAATACAGCGCGTAGGATTGCTCGTTGACGCGCCCCGTTATATCTGGAGCGAGTTCAAGGTCGGCGTTGCGTAAGCGTTCGCGTTCGCCGTCGGTAAACAGCCCTTGCTCGGCGGGTAATGGGGGAAGCACTCCTTCGTTTGCGCCCAGCACGATCATGGCTTTTATCGCGGGGTATCTCGAGCGCCCCATATCACCCAGCACGACTTGGTCGAGCGTGGGCGGGATGCGCCCCAACCCCGCCTGCGAAAGCCCCGCGTCCAGCAAAACGGCGAACTCCCGCGGCGTGACAAGCGTATCGCCCAATATTTCAGCCAGCTTATCGAATACCTCGCATATCTTCGGCCAAACCTGCTTATGCATCCGCGCGGTATCGTGGTTACCCGCGGCCATACATTCGTCGAACCAACGCGACAGCACCGCGGGGACGTCCAGCGCGTACAACAGATCGAAAACCTTACGGCAAACGGAAACGACCGAAGACTTCTTTTTAATCCGGTCGAAATCGCCCAACACGCGCATAAAACGTTGGCGGGCCGCTTCCGCGGCGGGGTCGGCCATTTCGTACCGCCAGCGGTACCCCGCGATGCCGTGCGCCGCCGCGTAGTTTTCCAATATATCCACGGCGTTACGGTCCAAATCGACCAGGCCCGTTTTTAGGAAGCGGAACACGCTGTCGTACCCGTAATTTCGGTTGACGATTTCGAACGCGGCGCGTATCAGCTCCGTTAACGGATGTGACAGGATATCCGTTTCCGTATCCACGAAGAGGGGTATTTTTAACCTGTCGAACGAGAGGCGCAGAATCCCTTCGTACCGTTTGCGGTCGCCGCACAATACGGCGATATCCTTAAAACGGTATCCCCGTTCCTGCACCCATTCGCATATACGGCTCGCGGCTGAAAGGACGGCGTCGTACGGATCGCGCGCGGGGATTAATTCAATTGGGGAATTTGGGACGGCTCCAAGGGCAGAATCCCCATCGTTCCCCACGTTATATGTTCTCGCTTTACCTGCCCCTGCCGCGGGCGTAAAATGCGATACGAAGAACGCCATGCACGGATTGTCGGCATGGCGGTAGTTGTTTTCCATGTAAATGGGCGGTAATAGTTCGATTCCCGCTTGTGCTGCGGTGCGGCTCAATCTTTCTTGCGTGGTGCGCGGGGCTTCGCACAGCGGATCGGTGAAGCGTTGCGTGTCCCGCGTGGTAAGCGTGACGCCCATGTAAGCGGAACGTTTCATTATATGTAGTAATATTTGCCGTTCCTGCGGGGTGAAGCCCGAAAAACCGTCTACCCAAATGTATGCACCGTCCAAAAGCGGCAGCGCGCCTTCCGTAGCTTCCAACCTTTGCGCCAGCAAATCCAACAAATCATCGGTCAATAGATACCGTCCGCTGACTGCCTCACGGTACTTGGTAATTATCAACGCAAGGTCGGAGAGCTTCGCGGACAACGCGGGGTCTCCGGTTATTTCCGGGATGCCATGACGCGGGAGGGGAGGGATTCCGGCGACCGACTTCGCCTTCAAGGGAGCGGAATCCCTCCCCTCCCGTGTCTCCGGAGCCCCCATAATCCCCGAACCCTCCGATGTTCGTAAAAGTAAATCCTCAGCCGTTACCTTATAATGGTTCAACTCCGTAAGCGTCTTCGCCAACGCTTCAACGAAGCCGGGTTTGTCGTGCGCGCTTTGGTAATATACAAACGAATCGGAATTTTCAAACAAAACCTTACGCAAAAGCATCGCCTTGGCCAATTCGTCCGCCATGCGCCCCGGCGGGCCGCCCAGCGCGGAAAACAAACGGTACGCCATCCGATTGAAGCTGAGTACCTGCACCCGTACGGAAGCGGTGCGTTCCGCCAGCAGCAAACGTTCCGATTGCAAGGAGAACTGCTCCGGCACGAGGTAATACAGGGGCGCGTCAACGAAGGCGCAATCGGTGCCGCCCGAAGGGGGCTGCGAACGGGTACGCTCGAGTTCCTTCAGGCAATGTGCCGTCTTACCCGCGCCCGGCGGGCCGAGGATGAATTGCAACGGCATTTATTCGATCCAGATGACTTTCGCCTCGTCGTAGAAGCCCCGCGCGTTGGGGGATTCGTCACGCTCGCCGATTGCGATGATGTTGAAGGGGAGGTCACTTTCGCTTAGCTCCAACGCTTCCCGTACGGCTTTGATCAACGGTTCCTTCGGGTACACGCCGCACCAACAGGTACTTAGGCCCATCGCCTCGGCTTGGATCAGGATATTTTCCGTAGCCGCGCCCAGGTCCTGCGGGAAATACCCGCGCGCGATGCCGTCCTGCACGTTCTCCTGCGTTTCCGGCAGGGCGACCATCACGATGGCGGCGGGGGCCTTGTACAGCATCTTCGCCCAGTTGTGCGCGTCGGCCAGTTTGTTGAGCGTTGTACGGCACGTAATGGCGATAAAACGCCAGGGACGTGTGTTGCACGCTGATGGCGAAAGCATCGCGGCTTCCAAAAGCGCTTTCAATTGTTCCTTGGATACGGGGGTGGATTTAAAGTTTCGGATGCTGCGGCGGGTGGAAATGGGTTGGATAACCATCGTGAATCCCTCCTGCGTTTGAATAGGTTAATGCCGTTATTATATACATAAAACGAAGCGAATCACACGGATATTGACAAAATTATTACATTCATGTTTCATAGGAAGCAATTTATTATTTAAACCGAACGATAAAGGGTGGTTTATATGCTTACGCTCCCCGCCGCGGAAGCGATCTTCCGCAAATATAATAAGGAAGCCTTTCACATCCGGCACGCGTTGACCGTCAGCGGCGTGCTCGGGTACTTCGCCCGCCGATACGACCCCGACCGCGAGGAATATTGGCGCGTTGTGGGTATACTGCACGATACGGACTTTGAATTGCATCCCGGCGCGCATTGCGTGGCGGGCATCGAACTCCTGCGCGCGGAAGACGTACCCGAGGACATCATTTGCTCGGCTTTGAGCCACGGCTGGGGGATGACCGATTCGCCCTACGAACCGCGGCACGAAATGGAGAAAATCCTGTACGCCGTGGATGAACTCACCGGATTGATATGGGCGACGGCGCTAATGCGCCCGAGCAAATCCACGCAGGACCTCGAGCTCTCCAGCGTGAAGAAAAAGTTTAAGGATAAAAAATTCGCGGCGGGATGCTCGCGTGAAACGATAACAAAGGGCGCGGAAATGCTGGGCAGGACACTCGACGATTTGATCAGCGAGACGATCCTGGCTATGCGTTCCTGCGAAAGGGATGTGGAAGAAAATGCCTAACGTATACAATACTTTAAAAGAACGCGGCTACATCGCCCAATGCACCCACGAGGACGAGCTGCGCGACTTGCTCGGCAAAGAATCTGTCACGTTCTACATGGGGTACGACCCTACCGCCGACAGCTTGACCACCGGCCATTTGTTAACCCTTATGGTGCACAAGCATATGCAGGACGCGGGGCACCGGTTTATCACGCTCATGGGTACAGGTACGGGTATGATCGGCGACCCCGGAGACCGTACCGACATGCGGCGCGTCATGACGCGCGAGGAAGTCAACCACAACATCGCTTGCTTTAAGGAACAATGCGCCCATTTCATTCGATACGGCGAAGGTGGCGCCATCATGGAGGAAAACGATTGGCTGCTCGGTTTGTCGCTGGTGGATTTTATGCGCGACTACGGCGTGCATTTCAACGTCAACCGCATGTTGGCGGCCGAATGTTATAAATCACGTTTGGAAGAAGGGCTCACGGCGTTCGAACTCACCTACATGCTGATGCAGGCCTACGACTTCCTTGAACTCTACAAACGGTACAATTGCCGCTTGCAACTCGGCGGAAGCGACCAATGGGGTAATATCATCGCGGGTATCGACCTGATACGTAAAAAGGAAAACGTCCAAGTCTACGGCTTAACCAACGTTCTGCTTACCGCTTCGGACGGCAGTAAGATGGGAAAGTCCGCGGGCAACGCGGTTTGGCTTTCCGCGAAGAAAACCACCCCCTACGATTTCTACCAGCATTGGCGCAACACCGTGGATGCCGACGTGATCCGCAACCTTAAATGGTTTACCTTCCTGCCGCTGGATGAAATCCAAGCGATGGCGCAATGGCAGGGTGCGGAAATAAACCAAGCCAAGGATATACTCGCATACGAGGTGACCAAAATCGTCCACGGCGAAGGGGAAGCGCGTAAGGCGCAAGACGCGGCAAGAGCGTTGTTTGCCGGGGGCGGCGGGGAAGCGGAATCCATGCCCTGTACGGACATCCCGCGCGCGGAAGCGGAGGAAGGCATCAATATCGTGGTTTTGCTTGAAAAAACGGGTTTGGTCAAATCCCGCAGCGAGGCGCGCCAGCTCATCGCGCAGGGCGGTATTAAATTAAACGATACAAAGATAGAAAACCACGATCGGATAATCAACGTTAATGATTTTGACGGTTCCGGTTTCCTGCTGATTCAAAAAGGGAAGAAGATATACCACCGGGGGCGCTTGGTATGAGCGAGCGGGGCCCCATTGTCATCAACCGCGCCGAAATCGCCGCCACGGCGGTGGAGCCGTCACAATTCCCGTCAACGGATTTACCCGAAATCGCCTTCGTGGGGCGTTCCAACGTGGGTAAATCCTCCCTGATTAATGCCCTGCTGGGCCGCAAGAAACTGGCGCGCACCAGCCGTCAACCCGGAAAAACCCGCACGATCAATTTTTTCTCGGTGGAGGGTAAGCTCTATTTCGTGGACCTTCCCGGCTACGGCTACGCCAAGGTTTCCAAGGCCGAGAAGGAAAAATGGGGCGTGATGGTGGAGGGTTACTTAAAAGACCGCGCGCCCTTACGGCATATTTATCTGCTGATGGATATCCGCCACGAGCCGAGCGAAGGCGACCGCATGATATACAATTGGTGCAATTACTACGAACTGCCGTTTACGGTCGCGGCTACCAAATGCGATAAACTTTCGCGCAATCAGATCGCGAAGCAAATAGCAATGCTGCGGCGCGAATTGGGGACGCGGGGTATTATCCCCTTTTCCGCCGAAACGCACCAAGGGCGGGAAGAACTGTGGTCAGGCATAATAGACAGTTGCGGGCTTTATATGTTATAGTTTGGCAGAAAATACAATTTAAGGCGGGCGATTAAATGGCAGAAAACGCTGTTACGGTTGGGAATATATACACGGGAACGGTGCTTAAGATCAAACCCTTCGGGGCGATCGTATCGCTGCCGGGGGGCGTGCCGGGCCTTGTGCATATATCGCAGATAACCAACGGGTACGTGCAAAACGTGGCCGATGTCCTTAATGTGGGCGACGAGGTGGACGTACGCGTCGTTTCCTACGAGGAAGCGTCGGGCAAGATTTCCCTCTCCATGAAGGACGTCCCCCAACAGTCGCACTACGCCTACGACGACGAAGAAACCAGCGAAGACGGCGAATATTCCTACCGTTACGATCCCCCCCCCGTGATATCAGCCGCGCAAGCGGCTTCTTTTGAAGAGAAATTCAAGTCCTGGCAAAAGATATCCAACGAGCGTATCGCCGGTATCAACCGGAGGAATAAAAGGAGGTAAACGTATGAAACAACGGTTTTTAACCTTACTGATCGTGGGTTTGTTTGCCTTGTTCGTTTCCGCTTGCGGCAATAACGGCGGCGCAAGCGGTCAAGCGGGTTCGGACCACGACAGGCGCGGCGATGACCGCCGGGAATCAAGCGAAAACCCAAGTACGGGCAACACCCCCAACGCCGTGCGCGCGCGTATGGATGTGGCGGCCGACCCCAAGGCCTTTTTGGCCAACGTATCGGAGGGCTTGTTCGGTTCGGTGCTGAGCAACATCGGCGGCTCGTCCGACGTGATCTCCAATATTTCGGGTAACCTTAACGGCGGGGTGACCGGACGGATGAACACGATGTTCTCCCTTAACGTAAACCCGCGGGAGGTTGACCGTTGGGCACAGGAGTTCCCCGAAATTCGGGACGTGTTGGGCTTGATCCACCTCCTGTTGGACTCGGGGGTAAATGTCGAAGCGGCCTATAACCTCAACGGCAACGATTTTTCCGGCGAGGTCAGCTTGGAATGGTTGTTAAACAACCAACGTATCCTGGGTTTTGACGCGCTGATGGTGGACGATACGGTTTATTTGGGCGTACCGGAGCTCTACGACAGATACATAGCCATTAACCTGCCGGACTTGGGTTTGGGCTTTAATTTAGCGGAGTTCCTGTACATGGCGCAGGACATCGAATCCTTTATGGACGACATGCTGGGTGAAATGCTCGGCGGCATGTTCGACGAGTTAATGCCCATCTTCGATTTATTGGAAAGGCATGAACGGGCTCTTGACCGCTTGCTGGCTGAAGTGATCGACGCCGCTTTGGCCGAAATCAAGAACATTACCGTCACCGAAAACGTAAGCGTACAAGTCAACGAACGCCCCGTACGCTACACCGAAATGAACGTGTCGATCACCGAAACCGAGCTGGCCAACGCCGCCCGCGCCGCGATGGTCGTATTGCGCGACAGCCGCGATTTTACGGATATGGTCATCGATACGGCCAATACCTTCGGCTTCCCGGTAGAAGCGCGGGAAGTCCGTGATGTGCTGGATGAAATCATCAACGAATTCGACCCGTCGTATTTCGATGATACGGTGTTTTTCACGATACAGATTTATTTGGACGCAAACAACTCGATTACGGGTATCCAATTCGGGCTGGGGGAAGTGCTGATCCGCGGCTTCCTCGACTTTAACCACGGCTACGAACTGACGATACACGACCGCAGCGTGTGGGACCCCGGCCGCATCGTGATCCGCGGCGAATTGCGCGGCCGTTCGGATAACTTCACGGGGGATTTGTGGATCGAATACGAGGACCGTTGGAGCAGTATGGCGGGAAGGCTGGGGACGTTCGATATCCGCTTCCAATCCTTGGACCGCTATTCCATACGCCTGACAACGGCTGTTTCCGATTGGTTCACTTTTGCGGGGGTAAGCCCGAACGATATGCTCCCGCCGATCTTCGCGGAATACGTGAACAACGCCGAAATCACCCTGCACATGGAAGCCGCGCCCAATTCGTCCCGTTTTATGCTGGAGTTGGCGGAACCGGTCAACCGTCTTTCCGCCCGGTTGGAAATGAACTTTGAGGAAAACGTACGCGTCAACGTCACCGCCCCCGCGAACACGATGGGGTTTGACCAAATCGACGTACTGCTGGGCAGGGATTTGTTTACGATATTGGGCAACGTTTCCGATTTGATAGCGCGGATAGAAGGAATGGGTTACGACGTTGGGATGCTGGATGTGCTGATTGGGGAATTGCTTTGGTAGTGTGATATCGTGGTATATAAAAAGGTTGTCATGTGAAAACGTGACAGCCTTTTTTTGTTGTAACGGGGGCGGGGTTGACTCGACCGTTGCGTGCGGCTTTATGATGGGTTTATTAAAACATTATGGAGGTAAAGCATGAGTGAGCTTAAAAAAATCCGCGAAATGTCAACGCAATATGGTATTTCCGCACGTGCCTTGAAATATTACGAGGAAATGGGGCTGATAACCAGTACCCGGAATGATGATTATGCGTACAGGCTTTATGACGAGGCTGCCGTACAACGGCTTGAACAAATCTTAATATTGCGCAAACTGAACATCAGTATCAAGGACATTAAACGCATTTTCAATACATCCGGTTCAGAAGTTGTTTTAGAAGTGCTTGGAAAAAAAGTTGATGCCATCGACGAAGAAGTATCTCTCTTGCACGAACTTAAAGAGATAGTTTTGGATTTTATCCGTCAAATTGAGCAATCCGATTTCGGCAATGAATCTGATATAAAATTGTTATATGAAAAAACAAGGGAAATCGAAGCCCAGTTTGTTAATGTAGATTACAACGGAAATATTACGAATGCAAATCGGTTGCTTGATGTAACGGATAAGTTAGCAAGAACACCTGAAATAATCCACAAACGTTCATATTGTTATTTAATTTTTAATTTAAAGGATGGAAAAAGCGTCATTGAAGCCTCTGAACTGTATTGCAAAGCCTTTGATGCGGAAAAAACATCCGAGGACACATCTGCGGGCGAATGGATTGACGGTTGGATTGGCATAAACATTAGGGTATTTAATTTTGGAATATTCATACAAGCAGTTGACATGCCCGGCAACAGGGGTGCATGTTGTATCAGTTTTGCAACTGAACAAGAACTGCGAAAAGCATATGAATTATTATCAAAAGATGCTAAAGAATCCAATCTTCACTTGGATTGGCATTGGACATCTTTAGCTGCGACCATAACAGATAAATTCGGTGTTGATTGGTTGTTTGCGTTGAATTAAATAGCTACAGTCGAGCGCATTTATACAGTATCGACAAGTCAAAATTATCGTGCGCCCCATTGGGGGATAAAAGACAGCGGGCTTTGCTTTTATAAACTCAAACAATTCTCCACAAAAGCAAAGCCCCACTAATCGATAAGACGAAACATCGAAGAAGCGTCATCTTTGCGGACGACTTCCCGTACCGCCAGCACTTCGAGCTTGGTTAATTTATCGCCGAAGCGGATTTCAATCAAATCGCCGACCCTAACCTCGGCGGAAGCCTTTGCCAACTTACCATTAATCGTCACGCGCCCCGCGTCGCAGGCTTCATTGGCTACGGTGCGTCGCTTAATTATGCGGCTGACTTTTAAGTATTTATCTAAACGCATGTTTTCCTCCTTTAAACGTGGAGCCCCGCGGCACAACATCCTTGAGGCAACCCAAAATGCTCCATACAAATGTGCGGGATACCCGCTTCTTTAAATTCTTCTCCATAAGAAGCAAACCCCAATTTTTCGTAAAACCCCCGCGCCGTAAGCTGTGCGTGAAGTATCTGCCGTTCGCCGCCCATGATGCAACAGGCTTTGATCAAGGCTTGCATAATACCCGTAGCTAAGCCCTTACCCCGGTGTTCGGGTAGGGTGGCAACGCGTCCGATCACATAATCGTCGCGGGTGATCTTGATACGCCCGGTGGATACGGGCGCGTCGTTTTCGTAAACGACCAAGTGGATACACGCGCCGTCGTCCCCTTCGTATTCATCCTCGGGCGCGATGCCCTGTTCCTCAATAAAAACGCGGCGGCGCAGGAGATAGGCGTCGTCCAAGCCTTCCTCACCGAAGAAATATTGCATGGTCAGCATATGAACCTCCCCAAAATCGCGTCGATGATCCGCCCGCTCGCGTTGCCGTCGCCGAAGGGATTGGGAACGGCGGCCATACGGGCGCGCGCTTCCTTGTCGGCCAATAATTCCGCGGCGGAATTGTAAACGGACGATTCCGCTACGCCGGCCAGCACAAGCGTACCCGCGTTAAGCCCTTCGGGTCGTTCGGTCACTTCCCGCAGCACGACCACAGGCACATTAAAGGAAGGGGCTTCCTCCTGTAAACCGCCCGAATCGGAAAGGATCAGGTACGAACGCTTCATCAGGTTGTGCATGTCATGGATTTCCAGGGCATCCGTAAGCAATACGTTGGCACGGTGGGCCAAATATTTTTGTGATTCTTCCCGACCCGCGCCGTTGGGGTGCATCGGCCATACCAATTGCACATCGGGGAAATCCGCGGCGATACGCCCGACGGCACGGCAGATATTTTCCATGGGGGGGCCGAAATTCTCCCTGCGGTGGGCGGTCATTAATATTGTGCGTTTCGCGGGATCGAGGGCGTTGAGCGCGCCGTTTCGGAAGCGGTAACCGTCGGAGGTCGTATAGGCCAGCATGTCCACCGCTGTGTTGCCCGTGACGAAGACCGTATCGCCCGGGATGTTTTCCTTAAGCAAGTATTCCCGCGAAAGCTCCGTCGGCGCGAAATGCAAATCCGTCAGGGCCGTGGTCAGCTTGCGGTTCATTTCTTCGGGGTAGGGGCGGTACTTGTCGTATGTGCGCAGTCCCGCTTCCACATGCCCGACGGCGACCTTCGCGTAAAAAGCCGCCAACGCCGCGGCGAACGTCGTCGTCGTATCGCCGTGTACCAATAGGATATCGGGCTTGTATTCCTCGATCACCGGCTTCATGCCCGTAAGCACGCGGTTGACCACGTCACCCATGGTTTGCCCCGCCGTCATCACGTTTAAATCCCAATCGGGCACGATCCCGAAGGGCTCAAGCGCCTGATCCAACAGTTCCCTGTGCTGCGCCGTCACGCACACACGCGATTCAAGGACGGGCAAACCCGCGGGATTCACCCCCTTACCCTTCGCGCGCTCCGCCAGCACAAGCACCAACGGGATCATCTTATATGCCTCCGCCCGCGTGCCGAAAACCGTCAGAATCTTTACCGTATTCATATATGAGCCGCCTTTTTTAACTTCGTGTCAATTCGACACGAAGTTAGGGAGTATGTAAAAACAACAGCGCAAGCATATTCCATCACCCCAATATGCGCAAGCCCATCCTTGACACCGCACGAATAAACCGTATACTAAAAATAAGAACCCCTTTATCCAAGGGGTTCCTTTGAGGATAGCTGGCCGAGTGGTCGAAGGCGGCGGTCTTGAAATACTGTGGATTGAGTGACCGTCTTGACCGTGCAAAGCCTTGATTTTAGCGGGTTTCGCTATCCATCCCACTGGGGCAAAAACACGATGTTTGCCATCAATGTTTGCCATTTTTCCAGCGGTTGACTTATACTGTGTTTCTTGTTTCATCTTGTTGGAGGGTTACCGAAGTGGTCATAACGGGGCGGTCTTGAAAACCGTTTGAGAGCAATCTCACAAGGGTTCGAATCCCTTACCCTCCGCCACAAACAATGCCAGTAAACTTGCGGGTTTGCTGGCTTTTATATTTTGAACCCCAATGTCCTTTTGGCTCAACTCGGCTTTTTCAGAGCCAAATGTTTGCCATTTTTGAGCCTGTAATCGCCGTTTTCCCCTGTGATTACAGGCTTTTTCGATGCTCGGCATTTTACTACTCTGTTGCCAATCCCGCAAGCGATGTTTCGTCCAGCCAAGACATTGCCCCAGCCGTAGAGTGTTTAGCAGAGAAGTCCAAATGTGCGTAAATGTTGGCGGTGATGGCAAAATCACTATGCCCCAGCCAGTCTTGAATCTGTTTAAGGGGTACTCCGTTTGCCAAGAGCAACGATGCACAGCTATGGCGTAGGTCGTGAAAGCGAATACGTCTAAATCCGTTGTTCTCTAAAAACTTGGGGAACATGGATGTCAGATAATCGGGTTTAATCCGATTGCCGAGAGCATCCGTGTAGATGTACGCACTCTCTTTTTTATTGTACGATTTGCCACACAGCTTGCGGTTATGCTCTTGTTCGTCTTTGACTTCCAGCAGTTTGGCTCGGATAGCCGGAACAAGGGGCAACGTCCTAAAACTGGACTTTGTTTTGGTCGTATCATCGGCTACAAGCACCTTTTGTCCGTCCACGTTAGCAATCGTAACGGTATGCTCGATGGTGATGGTGTTCGCCTCAAAATTGATTGATTCCCAGCGAAGTCCAACGAGTTCTGACCTCCTAAGACCGTAGAACGCTCCGAATATAACGCCTAATTCCAGCTTGTGACCCTTGACTGCCTCAAACAAGTCAACCGTTTCAGACTGTTTCAAAAACTTGCCCGAAAATCGGTCTGCCTTTGGGCGTTTGACCTTTCCCATCACCGTATGGGGGATGTAACCCTTTTCCACGGCGTATTTCAATGCCTTGCTAATGTTGGCATGAAACTTATGGACGGTCATTCCCTTAACTCGTTTGAGTTGCTCGGCGTAGAAAGCGTTGATGTCCTCGGCGGTTAGCTGTTGTAACAAAATGCCTTTATCCCGAAAATATGGGGCGATGGCTTTTTGTACGTTCAGTTGGTAGCCGCCGAATGTGGTTAGCTTAACTTCGGGTCGGATGGCTACAAGCCATTCTTCCATGAAGTCCGCAAAGAGCATTTCGTCCGGGGCTGGCTTTTCACGCTCGGTACGGTTGGCGAGTATTTCATGCTCTTTCCGTGCCTTGCGGAGCAAATCCTCGGCTCGTTTTGTGTTGCCCTTAACCACAAGCCCTGTTGTTACGGATTTACGGATGCGTTGTCCTGTGCTGTCAGTCCAAGCCAGTTTTATATGGTAAAAACCTCGGACATCGGCAAGGTGAGCCGCAACCCTTATTTTTTCTTGTTTGCGTAGATGGTCTGCCATTGAATCCTTAACCTCCTTTGGTTGCAGATAATGTCCACCTACTATTGACTATTTAATTGTAGCGCGCCAACATAAATAATGCAGCCCCCCAAAATCGTTTTTGAGAAGAAAATTTTTTATGCCGTGTGCCTTTCCGTCAATAGCGGGTTCAAAACCTTGACATATTTCATTATGTTTACCTTTGGCACACGAAACTCCCGCCCAATTTTGAGGCTGTCTATCGTACCGTTTCGCAGTAGACGGTAGACCGTCTTTGTGCTGATGCTCAAAAGCTGGCTCACTTGCTTAACATCAAGCACATCGGGATAATCCTTGAACACAACACAGAAAACATCTTGGGTACTGATATTCATATTCATTCCTCCGCTTCACGCAGAAAGCCGCCTGTGTAGGCGGCTCTCGTTTATGTGGTTGCTTTGTTAAAGGTTCAAGTATGTGCAGGGGCATGGCGTACCCTGCACATCGTTTGAAACCTTAACCCATATCCTAAATCCAAAGGAGCAATCACGGCATACCAAACACCCCAAAGGTCAACCCCTGCCGTACCTTGCAAAAATCGCAGTCCTCTTTTATTTCTTGCCAGCCTTTTTTGACGAGTACATATCCGCTATCCCTAAAATCGCCCTCGCAACGAAAGCAAAGGGTCAGCACCATCATTTCGCCTTTTGAGGCTCGGCGATTTTCAATCCCAACACAGACCAACAGGGCGGTATCAATGGCAGCTTGTTCTTTTCCGCCAATACGCCCTATGTATCCAGTCATACGAGAGCGGTCAATCGTCCGTATCTGTTCCACCAAAGCCAGCGAATCATGTTCAAGTCCGCTTTCTTTAAGAAGAACAACGTGCGTAAGTAATGATGTTTTGTTGAGGTTGCGGGTAATCGGCACTACTACCACCGTGGGGCTGTGGGCGTTTCCGGCATTATTCTGCACTACCAGCACAGGACGAACATCACCCTGCTCCGAGCCGATTGTCGGATTGAGGTTAGCGTAGAACATATCGCCACGCTTGATTTGCTTTCTGTTCATTTCACATTCTCCGTTCCTTTATAAAGTATTGGTTGTGAGTTGAAATCACAGTAACAGGCTGGGTCACGATGAACGCTCCCCAGCCCGATGGCTCTAATTTCAACAAACGTGCGGAACACGCACATTTGAAATAAAGTCAGTTTTTTGTCTGCCGTATTTGCCACGCACCCCCGGCTGTTGGGAATATCTCAAACCACTTTGGTAAGTGTCATAATGCCAGCCAGCCGTGTTTCCACGGTTAGGCTCGCACTCCCCCCATGCTGATGGCGGGTCGCTCAATGCTGTGAGGCGTTCAAAGCGAAAGTATCATTATTTCCTCCTGTGGGTCTTGGCGAACAAGCCGCACCAATGGCTTGTCCGAGGCATCCGTTTATCGCTCTCGCCTTGCGGCGGTCATGGCGGCGGCTACCTCATATCGCTTTCCCTTGCGGGTCACAATCGGAATGTATTTGAGATACTGTGTATGACCGCTTTCAAGAGGCGGTATTTGTCAAAGAGCAATCGTGGGAGGAAAGTTCCTCTCATATAGCGTGAAAAAAGGCGCAGTTTGAGGGGGTGTTTTTCAGCCCTTTGACAAATATTTTTTTATTTTCTTTTCAGCCGCTTGCAAACTCTCGTGTACAGATTTTTGATTTGTTCCCTCACGCTCGGCGATTTGATAAGTTGAAAGCCCTTGAACGTGGTACATCAAGTACCGCCGCCGTTGAACATCGGTCAGCTTGTCCAACACAAGAACAGCCGATGATTTGCGTTTAGCATACGCCGCCGCTTGCTCTGCTTGTAGAATGACCTCATCTTCTGCGGATGGCACGGTGAACGCATCATTCTTATCATCAGCCAGCTTGTCCAACGATGTATTTTTCCACGATTGGCGGTAGCCGCTCCTGTCCGTTTCGTAGTAGTCCGCATCGGACAGGGCTTTAAGAGCCTCAAAGTCGGCGGCGGTTTTGGCGGGGTTTTCACGCAGATAATCCGCAAGGGTAATTTCTACGGTTTGGTCTGCAAAGCGGTAAACAATACCCTTTGCGTTTTTGTTGATGGCGTAATCACTATCTCTATAATTTTTCATGGGGTTTCCTCCATTCGATTTTTGAAAAAGCCGTAAAATCGAATGGAGGGAGGCGGTGCGCGCGTCCGAAAATACAAAAAAACTGCCGTCATTGTGCGTTCTCCCTTTCGAGAGCCACTACAAAGGCGGCAGCTTGGGTTGCGTTAAAAAGACGGGTCTTACAAAACGGCAACACGAAGTTGCCGCCTTGTAAGACCCGTCAAGCATTGTGATTCATCGCAAAGCGATGTCATGCGGACTCGGCACGGCGTTTGCGAGTGCAAACGCAAGTGAATGATGCCTGCCCGCCTGTTTCGGTCTGTATACGATAGCGGTGGTAGCCTTTTTATCCGCGAAGTCGCAGCCGTTGTCGGGGCGGTTTATGCCGCCATCCCCAGACTTTCACTGGGTAAGAGCAGGGCAGAACATTCCAACCGCTTGTTTCAGATTCCGTGAGGACAACGCTTAACCGCTCATTTTCAGAGCGATAAGGCTAATTTACCGATATTCAATTTTTAGTCTTGCTATGATTGACTATGCGGGGATTTTTTCACCCCTGTACACCACACCCACTTTCTCGTGACACAAGCGACATTGCCTGTATTCATGGCAAGGTGCTTTTATCCGTGTTGAAAATCGTAAAAGGTCAAGTTTACGTTTTTCATTCACTAACATGAATCGCTTGCCGCAGTAAGGGCATTTGATTTCTTTAAGTCGTTCGGATTCTTCGGGCTGTTTACCCTTGCCACCCTTTTTGCGGAAAGCCACGGCAGGCCAAAATTCCGGGGCGTGTCCGAATACCTCTATTACATATAAAACTTCCTCGCTGGTTTTGTAATCCATCAGATAATCCTCCAAAAACATTGATAATTCGCAATTTTGCGAACATAAGGGCAAATAAAAGACGAAAATTTACCGCCTCGACCCTTTATTAACAATCGCTGTTAGCTTTTCCAAACGAATAAGAGCAGCTCGTTTAGACACGCCGAAAGCCTTTGCCACATACTCCGGCAACTGCTGGGCGTAGCAATCGTCTTGATAACTCGCCCCTCTGATGATGCGGCGGGGTTTGTCGTTGTAAAACTTGAAAAAATCCTTGAACGCTATCCTCAATGCCGGACGGTTCATAAGAATTGCAGATGCCAAGAAATCCGCTTGTCGCTCCATGCGGGCGATGTCGGTGTTCTCTTTCATGGAACGGCTGTAATCTACACGCCCCTCTTTGGCGGCGATAAATTGGTTTTCGTATTTGCCAGCCGGACCGAAAGGATTGTCCTCCGCAAATGCCTTACGGTGCAAGAGCCAATGCGAACCCTCGTGCATCATAGTGAAACGCAAACGAGGAATGTTACGTTTTGCAAGCAAGGTTGGGCTGATAATAACCGTACCTGTTGATACAGGGATTTTCTCTGCTAATAAAGTCTGTTCGTTCAAGACCTCAACCGTTCCATCGTTAAACGCTGTAATCCCCAAGATGTTACTACCTACGCATAAGTGACGATAATCCACATCAAGGTGCAAGTAAAATTCAACAAACTTGTCAACGTCCAATGCGCTGGGTGTTCCGAGGGCATTGGGTGCAAAGTCTTTGACAAGTTCCCCTGCATAATCATCAAGCGAATCATATGTCGTGTACGGTATCATCGAAAACGAATATGGTGTATCAAACGCTTTCATCAAAAACTACTCCTTTCCTTCGAGTTGCTTAACGAACCGTTGCCAGTCTGCATCGCTTGCCCTTTCTTTGGCTACACGGAGAGCGATACGAGCCGCTTTGCTTTCGTTAATATATTCCGTCAAGTCGGGGGGAGAGGCCGAACGTGCCTTGCCCCATAAGTCGTAGAGGGTTTGACTGTCCGCATCGTTAAGATGCAAATGGGTAATAAGTGCATCCAAGAAGTCACGGTCAGCAGGGGAACGCCGTCCGGATTCAATGTCGCAGTAATGCCCCGCCGATATACCAATTTTTTCGGCAAGTGGTCTTATTGACACCTCTTTTTCGTTACGCTTATCTTTGAGGAACGCTCCGAACCTCTGATAATCATTCAACAGTATCATCCCTTTCTTGCATTAAATGTTCGATTGCGTTCGTTCGCAATGATGCGTACTTGCAGGGGATAAATAAGCGGCTTTATCGCCGCTGAGGTCGTTTGCATCTGTTCGCCGTGGTCGGCTTGCCCTGCCGATGCAAGGCAAGCCGTTAGCATTTTCGTTTGTCTTTGACTTTCACAACGACACGGAATTGTCGTTCGGGGTGCGCCTCTAAATCCCTGCCGATAATTTTCGATTCAACAACATCGTTATATCCGAAATACAGCAGGGTGCTTAACAAGTCATTTTTCACTTTCGGAACATATCCGAGTTTAGTTTCACCCAGCATGACTACAATCGCTTCGGGGTCATACGGATTGTCCGGCTCAGACTTCAAAGAAACAGACGTACCAAGTGTAAGCTGCTCGATAACGTCAAGCCCATCGTAGTATGTGAACCCCGCAATGTGAAAATCAAGTAGATTACGGCTTTTCTCGTACATTTGATTCACCTCCAAGAATTGATTTGCGGTTGATGAACCCATTATAACAAATAAGCTGTCCATTTGTACGGACAGCTTAGAGGAAATCGAAAAGGTGTACCTCAAACTGGACACCTAATCATACATAGCTGTGTTAGACTTGATAAGTTCTCGCATAGAGCCGACCAAGCTGTCCGGCGATACGATTTTAGCTTTATCACCAAACTGGAACATCCAACCCAAAAACACCGGGCTGACCGCTACATCAACAGACACTTCAAACCGTCCGTTATCCTTTGGTATGATTTTCGCATCCATGCCAAAGTAGTCCAGTACCACGTTCACCAAACTATTATCGAAAGCCAGCGTTGCCCTAACGACCTCGCCACTAAACATTCCAAAAGTCTGCTTGGCATACCTCGTGATATTGAATTTACTGCGGTCAAAATCGGCTTTGTGTTCAGACAACTCAACACTACCCATACGGTCTACCCTGTAATTCCGCAGTTCCTTGTTTTCGGCGTTGTATGCTACGAGGTAGTATTTATCACTATCCCAGCACAAGGTTACAGGCGTGACCTCGTATAAAGCACCATTTTTGCGGGGTGCAAGTTTCTTCTTCACGTTGTAATCGTAGTATTTGAATGTAATCTTCATCCCTGTGTTTATCGCCTCGTGGATTTTATCCACGCTGTAAAAAGACTGCTCATTAAATGATTTTGGACGGCCAGTAACGAAAATTTGGCGTTTTAATGCCGCTGATTGGGGGTGACTTGTAAAAGCAGCTACTTTTGAAATTAACTCCTCGCTCTTTTTTTCCGTGATAAAGCGGGAGGACTGCACCGCATCCACAAGCAGTTTAAGTTCGGGAAGTTCAAAGTGGCGATGCCCTATGTAATACCGAGGGATTCTACCCTTTGTGACTTCTATATCAAGTCCGTACTGACGGAGAATTTCTAAGTCTGTGTAAATGGACTTGCGTTCTGCGTGGACATCGTAGGTTGCAAGTGCAGAAATAATCTCCGGCATGGACATGGGGGTTTGTTCGTCAGTTCTTTCAAGTAATATCTTGCGAAGATAAAGCAGTTTAGCACGTTGATTTGGTGATGCTGGCATGATATGCCCTCCTCTCGTGAAATCGGATAATACTCTAACACCATCACGGTGTATAAATTTTCTTCTATTCCTTATATTACTATACAAACGGCAAAATATCAAGGAATTTGAGAATTTATCACGAGAACGCACGATTTAATTCTTGAAATTTGCCTTATTTTCTGATATAATGGCTGTGTTGTCGAAATCTTGCAATAGGTCGTGTGGATGATGAAAAGAGGTATTCATTTGAGAAAGGCAAGTTACAAAAAACTTTGGAAATTACTGATTGACAAGGACATGAACAAAAAAATGCTTGCTGATGCCGCCCATATAAGTTCGTCTAGCCTATCCAAGCTGGCAAAGGGCGAAACCGTCAATGTAGAAATTCTCATTAAAATCTGCAACGCCTTGAATTGTGAAATCGGCGATATTATGGAGTTGATTGAACCCGAAGAAATATAGGAGGCGGCATATTGAACGCTACACCATTTCACGCATACATTACCGCGCGGCGGCTTGCGGGCTTGGCTAATAGCAAAGCCCTTGTTTCTGTGTTCGCCTCGTCCTCCATCGGTGTATACCCATATCAAATCGCCGCCGCACGATTCGCCATGCGGTCAATGTACATAAAAGGTTGCATCCTCTGTGATGAGGGTAGTTTGGGTAAAACATATGAGGCTCTGTTGGTTGCCGCCCAGCGATGGTATGAGGGGAAAGACCGTTTATTACTCGTGTTGCCGATAAACCTTGTCGGGCAATGGACAAGTAAGTTGGAAAGTAGCTTTACCTTGCCATACACCATATGGAACGGCGGGAGCGAAATTCCCGAAAGTGATGGCATTATCATCACTACATATGATTATGCTGTTCGCAATGCTGATGCAATCGGTAGCAGAACATGGGATATGGTTATCTTTGACGAGGCCGACATTTTATTCAAACCCGAAAACAAAACCGTGGTGGCGTTAAAAGCGGCTACGGAGGGTGCTTTCAAACTGCTATTGACCCCAACGCCCATAACCATGAGTGTCATGGATATATACGGCTTAATTCATTTCATTGATGAAACGGTATTGCCGGAGGCAGACGATTTTTACAAGCGATATTTCCGCAAGCCTCAAAATTACTCTGAGTTGACCTCGTGGGTATCGCAATTCGCTTTCAGAACCTTGAAAAGTCAAGTGTCGCAGTATGTAAACATCACCGAGCGTTTGCCGATAACGATTGACTACTCATTAACTCCCGCCGAACGGACATTATACGCAAAGGTCGGAGCATACCTCGCCCTGTCAAAAAAAGCAGCATATCCGAATATGGACAGCTACGAGTTAAACTTGATGTGCTACCACATTCTTTCGTCCTCCCCAAAGGCGTTTTGCCGGACAGTAGACCAAGCCATTTCACGACTTGACGAGGGAAACGAAAAAACGCAGCTTGAAGAAATCAAGGCATTAGCCGCAGGGATAGCTGAGAGCGGAAAAATGATGGCTTTGCAAGCGGCACTCGAATCATGCTCTGCTGTGTTAAAACGGCTCAAAATCCCCTGCAAGGCGATTGTTTTCACCGACAACCTAACCACCCGCGACCTATTGGCAGACTGGCTGGGGCAAAAATCCTACCCAATCATAACCAGCCGAGAGAATGACTACATTGTAAAATTCAGAAATAGCCTCATTGCTGTGTTGATTGCTACTGACACCGCCGCAAAGGGGCTTGATATGGAGTTTTGCCCTGTTGTTATTAACTACGACTTGCTTTTCAACGCCGTGGAAATTGAGCAACGCATCAGCCGATGCCATCGACAAGGGCAGACCTCCGATGTTATTGTCGTAAATCTTCTTTCAAAAGAAAATCTATCCGATGTTCGGGTTTTAGAGTTAATAAATAAAAGAACCTTGCAATTTGACGGCATTTTTGGCATGAGTGATGATATTTTAGGTAGCTTTGATGCAGAAATCGAGAGTGTGCTGGGGCAAGCACGAAAGCCCGCCGAGATACAAAAAGCCTTTGATGCTAACCTCACCGCACACGAAGATGAAAACAGACCGCTCATATCCCACGCCGAGGATACGCTGTTTACCACATTTACCAAATCCATCGCCGACAAGATTTCCGTCACGCCACAGTATGTCACGGACATGGCTACTGACATCAATACAGACCTTTGGGAATTAGTAAAAACCCTCTTTGCCGAGCGTGACGATTACGATATTGATGATGAAAAAAAGACCGTAACGCTAACGGCTGATGAACCCCCGGTTTTGTTTTATCATTGGGTCGGAAAATCAAGCCGCCCCTACAAAGGATTGAAAAAATACGGCATGGGGCAAGATTTCAAGCCCCACCACGGAAAAATTACATTGACCTCCGTTGTCGGCAGGGGTGCGGTCAAGGAAGTGTCGTGTGCTGACATTGGTACGGTTGTGGTGGATGCAGACATCGAACCTTGCGAAATTGGGTTGTATGAAGTGGTTATATCGTCTTGCAAGACATGGCTTGCCTCGTATGATGTTCTCATTGGCATCACAGAAACAGGCGAAACCATGACGGACGAGCAATGCCAAGCCATTATGAAAATGTCAGTCCTATCTTACACAGAGGACGGCAACCGTGCCGCTAATTGGTTGCGTAGTGTGACAGGCGAAAGTGGCAGGGGTAGCCAGCTTGACTATCTTGTGCCGAAAGATACGTTGATTGAGCGATATGATGCTGAGAGCAACACGGCGAGAGCCGAGGAAATAGAACGCATTAAACTCCGTGCAATGCGGAAAAAGACCGTATTAGAACACTCCCTTGATGATTTGCGGGGGCAGATAAAAACTGTAAAGCAAGAACTGGCGACAAACGCTGGCGATAGGTTGAAAGAATACGCCGCAGAAAAGGGTTTGAAAGAACTTGAAAAACAGTTGCGTGTCGGGGAGCAAAATTTATACTTCGACCAAATGCGGGCTGATGTTGCTGCCGAGGAAGAAATAGCGACATTGACGGCAAAAGAGAGATATGAGGCACGGTCAAAGCGGCATTTCATAGTGGGTATTGTGGGGATGGATGAAGAATGAAAAATAAAATTTCCGAAGTGACACGGCAAGAGATTATTGACCTTTACATCATGGGTTTTACAGACCCGAATACTGGCAAAGAAATTAAGTGTTGTTGGTGTGGAAAATTGCATGAACCCGACTTTTTATCACGCCTGTACAACCTTAAAGATATGCGTTCAAATGATGGGAGGTTTTCCGATGCGTATAGCGATATATGGCAGCATCGTGTAAATAATTGGGATTGGGATGAAGATTGGGTGTTTTATGATGGACGGTTTTCAATTAAAACTGCACCCGATGATGAATGGCTAAGATTTTTATGCGAATCATTACATCCCGCAGTCAGAGAAGAAAAAAACAATTGGAATCATTTTGTTTCGCTCGTAAATCAATTATTGATAGTTGATGGTTTTGAGTTGTACGAAGAATCCCATATATCTGGCAGGCCAAAATTTGCATGGCGCAAGGCAAAGGGTAAAAACACGATTGTTGAAGCACAAGCGAAAAGCCTCGCTTTCAAGTTTAATTCCGATTATATAAATATGCAGATTAAGATTATGGATGAATCCATTGAAAAAAGCCCTGCCGATGCAATAGGAAAAGCCAAAGAACTGTTTGAAAATTGCTGTAAAACCGTTCTCAATGATTTGAAAACGCCGATTGATGAAAATTGGGATGTTATCCGCTTAACAAAAGAAACGTGTGGTGTGCTAAAACTAACTCCCGACCATATCACCGATTCTGTTAAAGCAAGCACTACAATAAAAAAACTGTTGGGGAATTTGTCTGTCATATCACAATCAATGGCTGAACTGCGAAATTCATACGGTAGCGGTCATGGTAAAGATGCAAAGTTTAAGGGGCTATCACCCCGCCATGCAAGATTGGCAGTTGGCTCAACTGTTGCGGCAGTATTGTTCATATGGGAAACTCATGAAGAACAAAAGGTGGTGAGTGGTAGTGTTAGATGATAACTTTAATAAGTTTTGGGTCAGCTTTAAGGCTTGGCATCGCTGTGACTTGCCGGATTCTTCGATGCTCAAAGATGAATATGTACAGGAAGGCTATGAATATGTAGCCGCACAATACGGAAATGGCTTTGATTCAATATCTTACAGATATGTCAATGTTGATTACGATTCCTTATATCAAAAAGAATATGGCGTTGAATGGATTGACCTTTTCGATAGTGACAACACCTCTGTGGCGGCATTCAAACCTTTTATTGAGTTGCTATATGATGTGTGCGTTAAGACTGATGAAAGATACCGATTTACAATAGCGATTAACGAACGGCTTAGAAAGTTTAAGATTCCATATAAACTACAAAGTGGAAAATTAAAAAGCGAGGGCTACAAGAGTACAGAGAAAATACAAAAAATCGTCAACTATGAAATGTGTGAGCGGAAAATTAGATTTTCAGAAGAAATGATTATGAGCCAAGATTTTTTGGATAAAAAAGCAGCCCTTGATTATATCGTAGACTCACTTCAATACCTTATCTCGGTTGCTTTGGGTGAACGAGTGCGAGATAAATACAAAGCCCTTGCTTTGACTATATCAGAAGATGAAAACAATAAAATTTATTCCGTGGTTAAAACAGAACTTGATGAACTGATGAAAATTGCAAATGAATTTTTTGACATCCGGCACAACGAATATCTTAATAAAGCCAAAGAAATGAGAGAATCGCTGAACGATAAAATGTTTATTGAGTACCTTTATAATCGGGTTTATGCTTTAACGTACTTAATACGACTCAAATATACTGTAAAACCAAAACAGGAGGTTCAAAATGGATAAGGTAAACGGCATGAGCATGGACATCGAACAAAACGAGCGGGATAAATTGCAAGTCTTGTTCCCGCAATGTTTCAAGGAGGGTAAGCTGGATATTGATATGCTCCTTAACCTTTGCGGCGAGTACATTGACGAAGATTTTGAAAAGTATAAATTCGAGTGGAAAGGAAAAGCTGAGTGTTTCCGCATTGCTGGCAAGCGTTCCACGGGCACACTACGCCCTGCCCCCGATGAGAGCGTGGATTTTGATACGACCAAGAACCTCTACATCGAAGGTGATAATCTTGAAGTGTTGAAACTCTTGCAAACGGCGTATTTCCGCAAGGTGAAGATGATTTACATTGACCCGCCATACAACACAGGCAATGATTTTGTGTACAACGATGATTTTAGCGACCCGATAGCCCATTACAAAGAAATCACCAGCCAAGCCACAAAGAGTAACCCCGAAAGCATGGGGCGTTTTCACACAGCATGGCTTAACATGATGTACCCACGATTGAGGTTGGCAGCCAATTTATTGCGTGATGATGGAGTAATTTTCATTTCAATAGATGATACCGAGTTTGAAAACCTAAAAAAACTTTGTAATGAGATTTTTGGCGAAGAAAACCATCTTGGCACATTTATATGGAAAAGGCGGCAAATGGTTGATAGCCGTTCAAAAACAGGCGTGTCCTCAGACCATGAATATGTGGTGTGTTATTCAAAGTATGATGGACGTATTCGTGGAAAATCAACAGACATGAGTAAATACGGGAACCCCGACAATGACCCCAAGGGCGATTGGATGAGTGCTGATATGACAGGCTTGGCTACTGCATCACAACGCCCGAATTTGCATTATGATTTAACCAATCCCGCAACAGGAATAACCTACCCATGTCCTCCGACTGGCTGGCGGTATGAGAAATCACGCATGGATAACCTAATCGCAGATGGAGAGGTTATTTTTCCAAAAGACCCAAAAGGCAGACCACGCAGAAAAAAATATGTAAAAGACTTATCGGGCGAATTTGCTGGATTCAGTACGGTGCTTGATACCGTTTATAACACACAAGCCACACGCGAACTAAGAACAATTTTTGACGATAAAGAATATTTTGATTTTCCAAAGCCTGTTGATTTAATAAAAATGCTCGTACAGCAAGGTAGCGTTGCTGCCGATGAGGACGATTCGGCTATTATCCTTGACTTCTTTTCCGGCTCTGCCACAACTGCCCACGCAGTTATGCAATTAAACACAGAGGACGGCGGCAATCGAAGATTCATTTTAGTACAGTTGCCGGAAGTCAATGCTGAAAAATCCGATGCTCATAAGGATGGATATTCAAGTATTGCCGAGATTGGAAAAGAACGCATACGCCGTGCGGGGTTAAAAATCCAGTCCGAACATGAGGCAAATAACACGCAATTATCCGTGGACGGCAACGAACAAGCACCGATTGACGTAGGTTTCCGTGTGTTCAAACTCGACACATCCAACCTCCACGCATGGGATGGTACACCTATCAACGATGGGAACACACAAACTCTTTGGGAGCGTTTTGATGCTCGTGAGAAAACAATCAAGCGTGACCGTTCCGACTTGGATATGGTTTTTGAAGTCATGTTGAAAATGGGTATTCACCTTGATTATGTGGTGTCTGAAATCACCGTAGGCAACCGCAAGTGCTACTCCATCGGCGAACGCCCCTTTGAATCAAGCCAAGACTGTATGATTCTCGTTTGTCTTGACTTCGGCATAACACCCGAAGATATAACCGCCTTTTGCGACCTTGCCCCGGCGAAAATCATCGCCGCAGAGGAGGCGTTTGAGGACAGTACGGCAATGAGTAACGCTCATTATATCTTGCGTGACAGGGATATTGAAATGAAATTACTGTAAGGGGGCGGATATGGAGGAAATTGTAGATAATCGTTATGGCTTGGTTAATGAGATAACAGAGGCAATTACGAATCACCCGATAATTATGATTTTGATTGCATTGGCTATTGTTATCCTATTGCTGTTTATTTCACGGTCTGTTTTCAAGAACACGAAATATGCTAGATTTGTTCAACAAAAAATTCTTGGAAATCCGTTTATATCTCTTTTTGCCATTTTGCTAACGATAGGATTAGCGACAATATGGATTTGGTGGGAGTTTGAGGACGAAATATCGCTAACGGCATGGAGCGTAATAATGAGTAGTGCCGTGGTTATTATGACTATAACATATAGCGTTATACAGTCAAAAAACACTTTTCGGCAGCAAGCCGCATTCGCACAACTTGGGCTTATGCCTTGCCTGTATGTGACTACCTCAAAAAACACGGCCATATTAACTCTACCGAGCGGATTAAAGGAAAATCAACCATTCCGTCAGACGTTCAAGATTGAATGTATTAGCGAGTACCCTGCTTTCGATGTAAATTGGTTTTTATGGACAAGCCCAACCAAACCCTACTTGTTTAGGGAATACGAAAAAAGCAAAGTGAAAATTCCTACTCCAACCTATACCCTTGTCAAAGGCAAGAGTTATCAAATTTCTCTCAACATAGAGAATGTGCATATGGAGCAAGTTTTGGTTGCTGAATATAAAGACATCAGTCGAAGTGAGTACACACAGATTTTTGCTTTGAAGTTAAATAAAGCATCGAATGAATTTGATGTTGATGGAGTGGATTCCCCTACACCCATTCCAGTAAATGAGCGAAATGTAAAGAAACGATAATAAAGCGTATTTACAAATTAGGGAGGATGACTTATGCCCGATGTAGTAATAACAGGATTGTTTTCATTGTTCGGTGCGATTCTTGGTGCTGTCACATCAATATTTGTCCTTAGCAGAACTATGAAAAAGAGCCTCCAACTTGAAATACAAAAAATAAACTTGCAAAAGGAGTCAGAGCTATCCATACGCTTATTGGACAAAAAGGAGGCTTATTTTGCGGAATTGCTGGTGGTTTTATCAACCGTAAGAAATGTGGCGATGGACTTTTGTGATTTTGGCTATACAGATGAAACAGAAACAAGTTTGCGACAAAGTAATGATGCAGTTTCTTTATACCTCAATTTATATGAAAAACGTAATATCCTTTATGTGCCGAAACAGATTCGCCACAAAGCGGCTGAAACATTGCATGGTTGGAAGTCATTTTGTACACGCGAAACTTCAAAGTGGAGCAAGGGAAATAGAGAAGATAGAGAACGTGATTATGAACATTTCATTTTGGAGGTCGAACATTTAGTCGAGGTCATAAAAAGAGAAATCGGCAGAGTATAACATCGAATGATGTTGTTGTAAGGGGAGATATGCTATGTGTTTTGAATGGGATGTATTTTGGAGTGCTTTGTCCTCAATAGCAACAATAATTGCCGTTATTACAGCATTTGCGATTGTTAGGTACGACCATAAAATCAACAACCGTAAAAGAATAAAGATTGATTTTAAGCACATGACAGGGCAGATAACATACGACGGTTTTCGAGAGGGAAGAACTGTTGACAGCATTTTGATTAAATTTATTAACACAGGCAATCGAAAAGTAATTATTGACGGTATCAAATTTTCGTTTCCCGATGGTCATTCATATAGCTTTCTGTATTTGTTAGCTGATAATGAGCAAGACATGAAACTACCTTGCGTTCTTGAAATAGAGGAGGCAAGGCAAATGATTATTCCTCTTTCCCATTTCGTCCGATTGGCAAAACACGCAAAGGAGTTAAACCGATTGAATGAAGAAATTGTCATTATAGCTACCGACACAGCAGAAAAAGAGTATTGTTTCAAAACGGGGATAACTTATAAAATCTATTTCGATATGGAGGACGAAACAGATGAAACTTAAATTCAAAACCCAAGACTTCCAAACGGATGCTGTAAACGCCGTGGCAGACCTCTTTGCCGGACAAGACAAACAGACCACTACATTTTCCATCGTTGACGGAGAATCGGACGGTAATCAGTTGCGTGTCATAAACGAGTTTGGCATAGGCAATGTCTTGAACATACAGGGTAGCGATATTCTTGTGAACATGAACCGCATCCAAAAGCGGAACAATTTACCCCGCACCAAAGACCTTTACCCTTTCGCCCATTATCGTGAGGGTGACAGGCGTTTTTGCATTGAAATGGAAACAGGCACAGGAAAAACCTATGTCTACACTAAGACGATTTTTGAGTTGCATCGGCGATATGGTTTTACAAAATTTATTATCGTTGTGCCGTCCGTGGCAATCCGTGAGGGCGTGTATAAGTCATTCCAAATAACCACAGACCACTTCGGGGCGCATTATGACAATGTACCGTGCCGCTACTTCATTTACAATTCGGCGAAATTGTCCGATGTTCGCCAGTTTGCTACAAGTAATAACATTGAGATTATGATTATCAACATAGATGCTTTCAAAAAGGCCGAAAACATCATCAACCAAGCACAGGACAAGCTGAACGGCGAAACAGCTATGAGATACATACAGGACACAAACCCTGTCGTAATCATTGACGAGCCGCAAAGCGTAGACAATACCGAAAAGGCAAAAGAGGCAATCGCAAGCCTTAATCCCCTTGTCGTTCTTCGTTATTCCGCTACGCACAGAGAAAAGACCAATTTGCTGTACAGCCTAACCCCTGTTGATGCCTACCAAAAAGGCTTGGTTAAGCAAATCGTTGTTTCCAGCAACACCGTAGACAATGCACACAATAAACCATATATCGCCCTAAAATCCGTATCTCGTGACGGCGGTTTTAAGGCGAGGATAGAAATTGATATACAGGGCAATGGCGGGGTTGTGACCCGCAAGACTGTAACCGCAAAGCCCGGTGATGACCTTTATATTCTATCCGGCAGACGAGAACTCTACGAGGGCTACCAGCTTTCGGGAATTGATGTAGCAGCAGGGCGAGAATACATCGAATTTTCAAACACAGAAACGCTGGCTCTTAACAAGACCATTGGCGGGGTGGATGAGGATGTGCTAAAACGCGCCCAAATCTTCCGCACGGTTGAGGCTCATTTAGACAAAGAATTGCGGTACTTGGAACATGAAATCAAAGTCCTTTCGCTGTTCTTCATTGATGAAGTGGCGAAGTACCGTACCATAGAGGGCGAAAAAGGCATATACGCCCAAATGTTTGAATCTTGCTACGCTGAACTGATGAACAGGACAAAGTATGCCCCCCTCAAAACCCAATTCCCTGCCACCGTGGAAAGAGTCCACAACGGTTATTTTTCACAAGATAAAAAAGGTGTGTTCAAGAATACAAAAGGCGATACGCTGGCTGATGATGATACTTACAACACCATCATGCGAGATAAGGAATGGCTGTTGTCGTTCGAGTGTCCGTTACGGTTTATCTTCTCTCACTCGGCACTTAAAGAGGGCTGGGATAATCCCAACGTGTTCCAAGTTTGCACGTTGATTGAGCATAAGTCCACATTCACCCAGCGGCAGAAAATTGGACGAGGGCTACGTCTTTGTGTAGACCAGCAGGGCAACCGCATAGAGGATAGAGAAATCAATATACTTCATGTCATGGCTAATGAGAGTTTTGCTGAGTTTGCGGACACCTTGCAAAAGGAAATCGAGGCCGAAACAGGCATTACCTTTGGTATGTTCCAAATCAGCTTGCTGGTGGGAACAACCTACGATGAAGAAGTCACCGTAGAAAAGACCGTGACCATCGAACAAGCCGCTGCCGCCGTGGAAACCTTAAAATCCACAGGCGTAATTGACGAAAGCGGAAAGATAGTCGCTACTATCAAAACAAACGAAATAGATTTGCTCCCATTGCCGGAGCCTGTTAGAGCAGTTGTGTCAAACGCAATCGTAGCATCATTGACTTCCACTCAACAGCCTATTGCCATTGGAACCTTGTCGGGAGCGGCATACACCGAAACTATCACCGAAGAAAAAACAATATCCTACGATGATGCCGCAGAAATTATTGCCGACATGGAGGATAAAAAGCTAATCACCAAAGACAAAAAAAGCGGCAATTACAAAATGACCGACACCATGAAAAAACAGCTTGAAACAGGCACTCTTGATTTGAGTGAACGCCACAGCCAAGCAAAACAGAGAGCAATTATACAAGTCGCTCAACGTGCCAATGCAAAGGTGGTTATTCGTGATGAATCAAAGGAAGTTAAGGTTAGGCTGAAAAAGCAAGTCATGTTATCGCCCGAATTTATGGAAATTTGGGATAGAATCAAACAAAAGACCACATACAGGGTAAAGATAGACCATGAGCAGCTTACGAAAAACTGCCTCAATGACTTTGCCAATATGCCAGCCATACCAAAGGCAAGGATTGTTACTCAATCGGCAGAAATCAACATTGAAAATGCTGGCGTAACGCACATGGAAAGCGGCTTGCGAACCATTGACCTCAAAGACGATTATGAATCCTTGCCGGACATTCTTCATGTAATCGCAACAGAAACCCTGTTAAAGCGTTCCGATGTAGGGCAAATCCTCCGGCAGAGCAACCGTGGAGCAGACTTCCTAAACAACCCCCAAGCCTTTACTGAAAAGGCGTTAGATATAATTACCCGAAACCGACATAGCCTTGCGATTGACGGAATCAGTTACGTCAAACTGGCGGGGGAGGAATATTATGTTCAAGAAATTTTCGATAGCGCGGAGTTGACCGCAAACCTTGACCGCCATGCTGTGAGTGTGAACAACAGCCTATATGACTACATTGACTGTGATAGCGGAACAGAGAGCCGTTTCGCCCAAAGTTTGGATAATGACCCCGATGTAAAGCTGTTTTTCAAAATCCCCAGCCGTTTTAAGATTGAAACCCCCATTGGCACATATAACCCCGATTGGGCGGTGTACTTGGAACACAACGGCGATAAAAAACTGTATTTCGTGCTTGAAACGAAAGGCACAACAAGCCTGTACGACTTGCGAACACCCGAACAGTTGAAAATCAAGTGTGGTAAGGCTCATTTTGAGGCGTTGGAAAATGAAGTAGCGTTCCCTGCCGAGCCGGTAGCTGATTGGCGGGAGTTCAGAAGAACGATATAAAAAATCGAAGGAGTTGTGAACTGATGGGATACCGATTTACACTTGAATCAGCACATACAGTAGCCAACCTCACTTTCGGCAAGGTGCTTGCTTGTTTCCGTGAAATTCACAGCTCTGATGAAAGTTATTGGGGGTTTAGGGCTTTTCTCGACCAATTTAATGAAAATATGTTTTCTAATGAAAACGAGCGATACCACAAGCATATACGCCGTCTGCGTGATTTGCTTGAAGGCAAGGACAGCAAGTATTACCATGACAAAAAACATTGGGATTTTTATGAAGATGATATATATAGGTTTAGAGAACTTAGACCTTACGATGAAAAAGTATTGGAGGCTCTTAAAGGCTTATCTGATACGTTCTCACGGTGTAGGTTGAAATCCCTGCTATTGCCGAGAATAAGTGACGGAAACTACCGCTCCATAAAACGATGTATTGATGATGATTTTATGCTCCACACCGATACGTTGCACAACTTGGTGGAATACCATCCGGGTGATTCGTGCTTAATTTTACAACCAACCGAAAGACCGAGAGCGGTTACACTTTATGATGCCTTTCCAAACTTTGAAATAGCCGTTAGGCAACGCGATATATGGCCAGCGGTGATATTTTGGGATGGGAGAGGCGAGTATGCTTTTATTCCAGTTGACGACAAAGGAGATTTGCGACATCTGTTCAAAATCATTCATTATGATAATTTATCCCTCCGTGAATTAAAAAACATAGCCCAACATAAAAAACGCCCAAGTCATTATATTCTGCATCTTAGTGATTTGCATTTTGGGGCTAAAAATGTTGATGTTACCGAACGCCGCTTAAAAAAGCTGATACAAAAGCAAGTTGCCAGCCTTGACGATAACGATAGCCTTGACTTTATTATTACAGGCGATATTTCAGATAGTCCCGACCAAAAAAACGCCAACAGTTATCGTAATTTTTCAGAAGATATTGAAGAACGATATGGGAAAAAGCCTACTTGTGTTTTAGGTAATCACGACATTAACAAGAAAGGACTTGCTTTTTGGAAAGGAAAGCAGCACCTTGCGAATATTGTTGGGAACTATCCAATGATAAAAGTTTTAGAAGAACCCAAAGTCATTTTCTTACTATTTAACTCCAATACCGAGGGAAAGTTAGCACAGGGAGAAATAGGCTCGGCGCAAATGTCGGAAATGGGCAATTTGCTTGATGGTGTCGAGAACATAGAAAAATATCTGCTTATTGCTGTAATGCACCACCATCTTGTACCGATTTTACGACCAGAGCATTATGATGAACGATGGTACAGGCGAATAATTCCAAGAGGATTGTTGGATGAGGCTCTACGCCTTATAGATGCTGATGTTTTCATGGAGTGGCTTAAACGCAGAAACGTGAGGTTTGTACTCCACGGACATAAACATATCCCATTTCAAGCGGAACATGACGGAATCCAAATAATCTCATGCGGCTCGTCAACAGGGCAAATCGTTCACAAAGAGCGAGGAAAAACCTATATAAGTTACAACTTGATTAAGGTTAATCAAGATACCGTGACCTGTACATTGTTTGTTGAAGATATACTTGGGGCTGGGGCGGTAGATATTAAAGCCCCGCCGCCGATGGAGTAACGGCAATGGGTTTGTACAAATTGTGCTTGGAGGGTGAAGAATGGAATCATTCTTAATAATAGCAGTACCCATAGCCATTATCGCCGTGATTGCAGTAGTGGTGGTGTATTTGAAGAAAAAAGCCAATTCTGAAAACAATCATGCTATGGATGAGAACGTGGAACTCGTGACCGTAGACGGCGGCGTTCCTATTCCCATTGAAAGAGTTACATCGTTGAGTTTGATTGATGAGAGCAGCTTAACAGAAATCACAGACAGCACCGTTGTTGCTCGAATAACGCAGACCATTCCGACAGTAGCGGAAAAGGCGGCGAAAACAGTCACGAACACGGCAATGAAAAAAGCTGATTTGTATAGGGTGATAATCCCAAACGGTGAAACCCTTGTACAGTCCAAGAGCATGACAGGGGCGTTTCGCGGGTTCTTTCGTGGAGCAAAAGGAGCGAAAGGTCATGCAAACTTAGTCAAGGTTGACCCATCCAAGATTACCAAAGCCTCAACCGTGGCGAACATAGGGGCAAACGTGATGAATGTTGGCTCTTTGGTTGTCGGGCAGTATTACATGAACGAGATAAACGCCAAACTGGAAACTATGAATAAAAACATCAGTAAAATAAGTGATTTTCAAGATAGGGAGTTTAAGAGCCGTATAATGTCCTTGATTGCTCTTGTCGGTGAGATTTCACAGTTTAGCGTTGAAATAATCGAAAATGACGAGTTGCGGACAATTAAACTGGCAGCGTTAGAAAATATGAAAGCAGACGGTACTGAATTGCTCGGACAAGTCAACGAAACGATAATTGGAATTACGCAGGGCAACCCGACCCCCGATTACAAAGCATACCAAGCCACCGTTGAGGACTTCTATACTTTGGTTGAATATCAAAATATTTTGATAACAATCCTCGAAGAAATAAGCAAATTATCATACTTGCTCGGTAAAGGGAACAGTTCAAAGGATATGTGCTATTCCTTGTACAGCAAGTATTGGGAATTGTCAGTCCAAGCGAGAGATGTACTGGAATCATGGCATGACAAGCAAGTTGCCGCCCTTAAAATTGAGATTGACAGGAATAGGCTTGAAAAAAGCGGCGTGGCGGGATTTTTTGCACAAGTGCCAGCGTTGTTTGACGATAAATGGAAGTATAGGGATTTGAAACAAGGAATTGCTGATAAAATCACTCACCAATCCCAAACAAAGCCGCAAGCGGCGATTGAACAAAAAGCTGTTTACGACAGCGATGTGCCAATAGTAATTATGGACGGCAAATACTACTACCAACATGATGCACCCGCCACCGCAAAGGAGTGAACGCATGAAACAATACCTACTGGATTATATTCGCCGCCCCATCCCGCAGGGCGTTCCTATCGTGCCGCAGTCCATACCGATTGTTTTCTTTGGTGATATTGACAAGGCTAAATATGCTACCATTGCTATAAACCCAAGCAATAGAGAATTTACCAATACCAAGCATGAAATATTCCCGACAAATAAAAAGCGGTTTGTAGACAGGGATTTCCTTGGAGCGGCTGATGATGAAACACTTAGCTTAGAGCAAGCAGAAATGGTATATCAATCACTCTGTAACTTCTTCCACAAAAGACCTTATATGCAATGGTTCGGGCAATTAGAGAAACTTTTTAACGAGGCAGATTTATCATACTTTAAGGGCGATATTATTAACCTTGACATATCGCCGTGGGCTACCAGCGTGAAGTGGAGTGCCTTGACCGATGAGCAGAGGGTTGGGTTGGTTCGCCACGGCGGGGATTTGCTACGAACGATTCTGAACGCCGGACAAATAAAATGCCTGTTTGTGAATGGTCGAACTGCAATGAAATACGTTGAGAAACACATTGCACCTTTAACGAGCCATTGTTTTATTCAATTAAATGCGAGTTGCGAAATCAAGGTCGGCAAGATAGGCAACCTCACTATCGTTGGGTGGAGTAATTATCTGCAACAGCTAAGACCGCCGCTTTCACAAGACAAAAGAAAATTATTGGTAGATAAAATACTCGAACTGGCTTTGTAATACATTCGGCGGGAGGTGTATGGATATGGATGCAGTTCTACTGCGAGAAAACTTCAAACGCTACTTAGCAGAGCGTTTTCCAAACGATAATTATATCGGTGTCCATGTGTCGGATGCTTTTTACCTCATACGGCATGAGGATGATTTTGGCATGAAGTTTGAGCAGATACTGGCAGATGGCTTTATCCCCGAAACATACAGACCGTGGCTCGAAGAACGGTTTACCAAGAGAGGCGTTCAAAACCCCCGCGGCAATGCGGCGGGGTATGAGAAAGCGTTTGATTTGCTTTTGGATTACTACCACAACAGACCATACGACCAACAGACTGCACCCAAGACCCTGCCGCCGCCCACTACATCCATTGACACGGCGCAGCTACGGAAAAAATTTCAAGCCCATATGCAACAACGGTTTCCAAAAAATCCGAGCATAGGTTCAACCGTGTCGGGAGCGTTCTTCCTTGAACGAAAAGGTAATAATTTGGGTTTCGATTTTCAGCAGATTATTGTTGATGGCATCATTCCCGAAACATACAGAGCAAAAATCCAAAAATACTTTGAATCTCGTGGACGGAAAAATCCTCGCGGCGATGCTTACATTTACGAGCGGTCATTACGCCTTTTATTGGAGTTCATCAGCGGAAACGAGCTACCGATGAGCAAGCCTACGCCACCTCCTATAACTGTACCACCCACCGAAAAAGCAATTATGGTGCAAAGGGTTGGCAAATGGCTTGTGAAAATGGGATTGGAGCGTTTCGCCCAAAAGTCCGAGCATCCGTGGGTACACCTAACAGGCAAAGATGAATATGATGCCGTGCTTAACGATTTGGAAAACACCCCTCACGCTTTTGTGCTTGCTTGTCTTATGGATAGAGGCGTTAAGGCAGAGCGGGCGTGGGCTGTGCCTTGCATAGTCATGGCGAAGTATGGGGCAAATATTCATTCGTTGAACGCCGTGAGCGAAGATGAGTACATATCATTCTTCCAACAAAATTCCCTGCATAGGTTTCACAGAGAAATGGCGGTTATATTCAAGGGCGGTGTTCAGAGGATTGTAGAAAAGTTTGACGGCGATGCCTCGCTGATGTGGAAAGGCAAACCGGGCAGTAAAACGGCGGTTAATCACTTTTTAGCTTTTCGTGGGGCTGGCGAAAAAATAGCGACTATGGCTGTAAATATCCTCGTTCGCCAATTTCAAATTGAGTTGGCTGATTTTAAGGCGATTGATGTATCGCCCGATGTGCATATATGCAGGGTAATGTATCGCATGGGGCTGATTGAGAGCGATAAGGACACAAGAGCCGCCATACGCTGTGCGAGGGAATTGCACCCCGACTTCCCCGGTATTATTGACTTTTCATTGTGGGAAATTGGGCGGAATTATTGCAAGGCGAAAAATCCGCTTTGCGGCGAGTGCATTGTAAAAAACGATTGTGTCAAACGCTTGGGAGGGGAGGTACTGTTTCGTGACCCCCCTGCCCAAAAAATAATAGAATCAATTTATTCCGAAGATGAACTAAGCGAGGCACTACGAGCGATTAAGTCACTTATTGGCAAATGTGAAAAGGCATATGTGCAGTTGATTGACAGTACGCCACAGCACACGTTGATGCAGAGGCGGCTGGCAGCTCTTAAAATTTCTGCTGATTTGATTGAAAAGGAAATGAGCAATAAACCCGATATAGTATAGTATTTGAGTGTGTGGAGGATAAAGCTGATGGACGAACTTATCATAAATAATTTGCTGGTGACGGCGGGTAGCATCATTGACAAATATTCTGCCATCGCTCGTGAAACTGGTAGAAGTTTTAACATCTTTGAGGTTGCTCGTATTGAGGATAAGGAAGTAATCGTTTGCCGTATATTAGCCGAATTATTGAATCCCAAAGGACGGCACGGACAAGGCGGCGCATACCTTGAATTATTTTTGAGCGAATGTTGCGACATGGGCGATGCTCTTTCCGATGCCGAAATTGAAAATATGCAAGTAGCGGCAGAACGCATGACAGACAAAGGACGGCCTGTTGACTTGGTTATTGAGGGAAACGGACGATGTATTCCTATTGAAGTGAAAATTTACGCCGCCGACCAATCCGCACAATGTTATGATTATTGTATGTATGCCCGAACGAAAGATAGTGAGGCTCGAATTATTTACTTAACCCTCTTTGGAGAAGAACCGTCAGATGACAGCAGGGGCAAATTATCAGATGATGATATAATTTTTATGTCGTTTGATGTTCATATTTTACGGTGGCTTGAAAAATGCCTCGCCCTACCCGACACAATCAGAAAAACCCCGCTTCGAGAAATACTCATTCAATTTATTTCTGCAATAAGGAACATCACAAATAACTTGGAGGATAAGCCCAAAATGGAACTTATAAAATTGTTATCTGAATCACCCCAACATATGCGTAATGCGAAAGTCATTGCGGATACTCTTGACGAATGTAGGTTTGAAATAGCAACCAAGTTTTTCACCGCTTTCCATGAACGGTTTGGCTCAAATTTTGAGAGCGAACCGCTTGAAAGCGATTTTGTAAAATGGGGAAACAGCATTAACGCCGAGATAAGATATATGTTTGAAAAGGATGTTGTGCCGGGCGTGTCTGTAATTTTTATTTTGAATATGTCAAACTACGACCCCCTCTTAGCTGGGTTTGGCATGATTCGGGAGGGTGAATCGGCACGACTTGGCGATAGAAATATTGTTAAAAAGTTGAGAACGCATTATGGAGTTGAAGAAAAGAAATCCTCTGCTCATTGTGTAGTGTATGAGTATATTTCTTTTGAGGACGATTGGATTAACATGACAAATTTTAACGGCAGCTACGAAAATTATTTTAAGTTGTTTGACCCAAAAACTTTCGAGGAAATATTAGATAGCACCGTTAAACAGGCAAACGCAGTCCTTGCCAAACTTAAATAGGAGGGAATAATTCATTATGAAAAAACAAGAAATCGTAAACGTACAAGGCACGGCGGTTGCCGTCCTCACCCACAGGGAAGATGATTACATATCTCTGACCGACATGGCGAAGTATAAAAATGCCGATACGACAGGGCTTGTAATTTCCCATTGGATGAGGACAGGCTATACTCTAAATTTCTTGGGTGCATGGGAACAACTCAACAACCCAAATTTTAATGTTACCGATTTCGGTAACATTAAAATGGAGAGCGTGGACAATAGCTTTATTATTTCCACAAAACAATGGGTGGAGCGAACAGGAGCAATCGGAATTATCGCAAAGCCCGGACGTTACGGCGGCACATATGCTCATCGTGACATTGCTTTCGAGTTCGCCACTTGGTTAAGCCCCGAATTTAAGCTGTACTTGATTACCGAGTTCCAGCGTTTGAAACAAGAGGAACAAGGGCGGCTTTCGCTCGAATGGAATCTGCAACGCACTTTGTCAAAAATCAATTATCGAATCCATACGGATGCCGTGAAAGAGCGGCTCATTCCCGAAGAAATAACCAAGCAACAAGCCTCGTATGTCTACGCCAACGAAGCCGACCTTTTGAACGTGGCACTCTTTGGAAAGACGGCATCACAATGGCGGGCAGAAAATGCGGGTAAAGAGGGAAATATGCGTGACTACGCAACGCTTGAACAGTTGGTTGTTCTCTCAAACATTGAAAGCATAAACGCATTATTGATACGGCAGGGACTTTCCCAATCCGACAGGCTACGACAACTGAACAACACCGCCATATTGCAAATGAAGTCCCTTGTCGGTGCATCACTTCAAAAAAGACTCACACAGAAGTAATCTAAGGTAGTTAAAAGCACTTAAACCGCCAAAGGCGAAAATCCAGTTCAAAAGACTGGCAAGCAATGTATTTGTGTAACAAATACAGCTTGTTGAGGGAAACCCCTCAAACTCCCCCCAGCAAAAATCGCCGTGAGGCGATTTTTGCTTTAAGCCGCTTTCGCGTCTGCTGGCACTCGTTCCGAGTGCGTAAAACCATAAACCCCAACCCCTTTCCAAAATCGTTTTTAAGGCAAAGGTAACAGCATAAAAGGCGTTTTACCGCTCCGTGCGGTCATTGGCTCTGCCAATTTCAGCATCACGGTAATCCAGTAGTTGGTGAACATTTTGCTGTGCCATTAGAATCTCTTGCATATGGTTTCGGGCGGCAGAGTAACCAGCATACAGCTTTTTCTTCTCGGCGGTCAGCGTGGCATACTCCTGTTTTAGAGAGTTGATGGTCGGCAACTTCGCCAGCCCATTCTCGTCAAAGAACGCTTTGGCAGCTTTACAATCTTCAATGGCTTTTTCGTTCTCGGCATAGAATTTTTTGCTGAATTTACGGCGCTTGTATTCGGCGTAAACATCTTTGGTCTTAACGTAAGTGCCGATGTGTTTTTGCATGGGCGGTATCTCTTTCAAGCGTTCATCAGCGGCGTGGATGCGGGTTTGCAAATCGTTAAAATCGCCTTTGGCTTTTTGTGCTGCCTCGGACAACTTCTCTAAATCGTCAAGGTCATTATCCTGTAAAAACATGAGGGTCTTGGCGGCTTGTTTGAGATTGAAAACCTTAGACCACCGCTCGTACCCCGGCGAATTTTGAGCCTTGATAGAGTTCTGCACATCAATGAGCAAGCTAAACTTTCGCTCTTGTGGTGCAGGGGCAGTTTTGACAGGGGGCGGTGCATCGGCGGTTGGAGTTTCACGCATGGGAGCGGAACGCAATCCAGCGATTCTTTCCTTGATGGCATCCTCGGTGTAATCCTCGGACAAGCCTTTGAGCCGCAGGAAACACCGCTTGCCCGGTAGTCGCACAGAGCGGCGTGAACGCTTAAATTCGCAATTTTCATCCTCCAACAGCTTGATAAATTCCTCGAAAGTGGCAGGGTTATGTTGGAGTGCTTTTTCGATAAACTGTTCCAGCAATTCACGAGCGGACGGCTCTTTTTTGCTACCCAGCCAATCCGCATAACTTCCACGGCTGGGCTTGGGGTTTTCGATAACGGATAATCCGTTTTCTAAGCACACAATATCGCACATTCTACGCAATGCACGAGTTGACCCCCAAAAGTTTTTGAATTTCTTATCGGTGTTGAGGTTTACTGCGTTGTACATGATGTGGCAATGGATATGCCCTTTATCTTCGTGGGTGGCAACGACAAACTGATGATTACCTTTCGTCCACCGCAGGGTCATATCGTGACAGAGTTTAGCCGCATCTTCGGGAGTTATCTCACCCGGCTTGAACGATATTCTGATGTGGTAGAGTAAAACATCTTTTTTATTTGCCGCTGTGCCGATGCTCTTATCATAATCCTGCTTGTTGAGCAAAAAGTCTAAATAATGAGTGCGAGGGTCGCAACCGTGAGTGCTTATCAATTCGCCGTTTCTTGTCTTGCTGGGATTTGTGATGTAGTGCAAGCTATCGGCAAAAGTTTGAACAGTCGTTTTGCCTTTCTTGGCTCTGATTGGTTTTATCCATGTTGCCGCCATTGGGTGAGCCTCCTTTCGTGATTTTAGTAAGTAAAAGGCACGGTCAATGTAGACCGCGCCACGAGCGTTTGTATTGATTGGAAAGCAAATTACTCTGCAAGATTAAGAACGGATATACCTTTTTCATTGGCAAGGCGAACGGTCTGTGCCGTGCCTGTGCGTTGGTATTTCATGTAAGCAATGCAAAAATCGCTGTCCTGTACCAAGCGGATGTTCCGTTTTTTCATGCAGTCTTTGGTGTATTCCTCGGACACATAGACTATTTCATCGGCGGCGGCAAGCAGTTCTTTGTACGCCGCCTTGTCATTAGCAGACCAGCCTTTGTCTTGCTCTCGGCAGGGTAAAACCATCACCAACCTCATAAACTCATGCCGTGCCTTTAACTCCAAAACTGCAAACCCGCCGAGCGTGTCAAAACCGATTGCCCCGCCGCAGAGGAATGTACCAACCCCCTCTTTGATGAGTGCCTCAATCGTTTCAGACAGGCGATTTTTGAGCATAAGCAACTCCGCTTTTCCGATTTTTCTATGCCCTGTAAAACAGCATATACTTTCCTTTTTCAATAATTCCAACCCCTTTCAAATTCGCTAAAATACTGGATAAATCCATGTTAGCGCGCTCAAAAGGGGTAGCGCAGCCCCCCAAAAAATCTTTGTGAAAATCAGAGGCCACGGAGCAATTTTGATAGGTGTTTGTTAGGCGCATTGCCCGGTCAAAGGTATAAAAAAAAGTGCGGCGGTCACGTTTGATTGTGACCGCCGCACCGTGGGCTATATACTCGCCAGCTTTTTCATTATGCCCTCTGCCGACACCCACAATTTTTCGTAGTTGTCCTGTAAATCCTTTATATCCGAGGCGAATATGCTGTGTGTTTCGTTGGCTCGTTTCGCCATTTGGTTGAGATTGTTGGTAGCGTTGCGAAGCAGTCGGACGAGTTCACGCACATCGGAAAAGTCAACACGAACAACATAGCCGTCCAAAATCATTTTGCGGACATACGCTCCACGGTTGGCAATCCCAGCCGCTTGCATTTTTTCCTCAATCAGAGCGTTTTCGGATTCAGTCACCCTCGCAGTTACGAACACAGTCCTGTTGTTCTTTTCTATGAGCAGCCCCCCTTTCGTCAGAGTGTAGTTTCTTTCTTTTGGGTCGGAGCATCGCCGCCGCCAAACTCGGCTCTGCTCTTTTGTGCGTATCGTTCGAGGTCATCAAGCATGGACGGTCTACCTTTTGCTGAGTTGGACTTCGCCGCAACACGGTCATTAGTTCTGCCAGCCTTGCTAACATAACTAACAGGGGCGATTTTCAGCACATCGTCCAAAATCCGTATGGTGTCTTTTTCGGCAGGGATAAAATATCTTGTTTGATACCCTATCCGTTCGGTGAACAATCCTTTTTTCGTCAGTAAATCATTATGAAGAAAATCAGCACCGATGACCTCTATTCGTTGCTCATTGGACACCCGCCGCTGGACGATTCGCCAATCGTTATCAAGGTAGACTGTATCGCCGCTTTTAATGTTTTTCAACAAGTCCACCGTTTCGATTTTTTCCTTTTCCCTCGTAGCCCCCAGCTTTTCCAACGTGGCATCAATGGCATCTTCGGGTATGACCCTACCGATGAGTAAATCACCGTCAGAAGTAAGAACACGATAAATCCGCACGTTTTCAATGGGGAGTTTATCCCATACAGGCAACACCGTACCGCCAATCAAGTGTAGATTGTTGGTACGAAATTCGGGCAGTTCAGAAACAGCCTTATCCCAAAGTTTTTCGGCGGTTTCGGGAGTGAGTTTATTCCAGTTTCCCATCAGTCTGCCGAGGGGCATATACTCGTTACCGTCTTGCCCTGTAAGTCTGCAATTCTCGGTTATATTGCCGTGTTCATCGGTTACAGATGAAGTTTTGAACGCCGCTCTAACCGCTCCTGTGTTCTTGCTTTGGTAAAAGCCGATAAAGGCAGAGTTATCGGTTTTGATGTTCTCAAACTCTAACGGCTTTATTTTGTTGTGGGTAGTGAGGTTGAAATACTTGGTTGTTGCCCCTGTGCTTTCATCGGCTCGAATATCGGTGACTTCGTTCAACACAACCTTATCAGCCTTGAAGTTTTCAAGCCCACGGTCAAGTGTGCCATCTTGCAAGGCTTTCTCGGTGGCAATATGCAGCCGCTCGGCGTAGCCGTCAAAGACAGCGTTCTGCTCGTTACATTCAAGGGAAAGGATGCGATTCAAAAACTTGTTGACCTCACGCATTTCATTTGCCGTAACAATGATTTGACCGTACTCGTCAACCAGCTTGTCCTTTAAGCCCAGCTTTTCAATGACTGCCATGCCGTCCTCTACACCCTCAACACGATTGAGGATTAAAGACTTGTAATATCCCGCCAGCACATCAGCCGCAAAAGCATTTTCCAAGTTATCTCCGGCGGTGAACAGCCCTTGACTGCCAGTTTGCCGTTGCCCTTTCGTCAAAGCCCCAAGCTGGTCTAACCGCTTGGCGATGGTGGAAATGAAACGCATTTGCCCCTTTAAGTCCGTTGTCACGAGCGAAAACGTAGGCGAGGACACTTGGTTGCTCCTGTGGGAACGCCCAAAGCCCTGTACCGCCGCGTCAGCTTGCCAGCCCGCTTGCAAAAGATAATGAACACGGTGCTGTTGGTTCTTAGCCGACTTGTCAGCGTGATAACTTTTGCCAGTTCCCCCTGCTCTTGAAAAAACGATGATACGCTTATCACCGTCTTGGAACGCCGAAACATCGGCTTGCTTTTTGGAGGCGATGTTTTCCTCTCTCGCCTTGCCGTCAGTAACGACAACACGCCGCTTTCGTCCTGTGTTCTCGGCTACCATATCGCTCCCGAAATGGTTGATAATCATATCAAGAGCGGATGCGGGTACTTTGATACTGCCTAACTTGTCGAGCAGCTCGTCCTTTTGTTTAACTGCCTCACGGTTGATTACAGCGTTGCCCTCGCTGTCAAAGACTGGCCGACTGCGTTCATTGCAGTTTTCGTCCTCGTACTTTTCAAATTGCACGGTAGGAAATGAGTTTTCGATATAGGACATCAGCATCTGCTTAGGGGTCAAGTCAAAATCTTCGAGGTCAAGTTCATGTTCTTGCAATCGAGCAAACTCCCGCTCCTGTGCGCTTTCATTGGTACTCACAAGCTGGATTACCACGGAATTGTCATTGTCCAACTGCTTTTGAATATCGGCAATCATGCTCGGCACTTGCATGGCAGTAAGGATTTGATTGAAAAAGCGTTGCTCCGCACTCCAAAAAGCACCGTAAGCCCTGCCTTTCGCCGTGCCGTCCTTGTCTTGGTTGGTCGTTTTTAATGCGGCGTTCAAGTTTTGGAGAACAACTTGCCAAGACCGCGCTAACTCGTCATATATCTGCCGCTGGTTGGGTGTGAGTTCATGGACGATTTTATCGTAGGCAACATCCTCGTAGCTGATATTGCGGGAAAGATACACGCCCATCGCTTTCATATCTCTTGCAATGAGTTCCATTGCGGCAAGTCCTCCGGCTTTGATTCTGTGAACAAAATCGTCACCGTTGGGGAACGCCGTACCCTCGCCCCACAAACCCAGCCGCTCGGCATACCGTAGGTTTTCCACTTCGGTTGCCCCGGTTGCGGAGGAATAAATGATTTTCGCGTTCGGTAGAGCATCCTGTATGGCAAGCCCCGCCATACCTCGCTGGCTGGCTTTTTTGATACCCCTGTTGCCTTTGCTGGCGGTGGAGTTCGCCATGTTGTGCGCCTCGTCAAAAACAATTACGCCGTCAAAATCCTTTCCGAGCCAGTTCACAATCTTTTCAAAGTTTGAATCGCTTTGGTCGAAACCCTTTGATAAAGCAGAATAGGTAGCAAATAAAATAGCCTCGTCATTGCTCAACGAGGCATCCGCTTTTTTACCACCCTCAAATTCCGTCACTAAATCGGAGTTGCCGAATAACGCCGTAACATCACGTTTTGCATCCGGCACTAAGCCCCTGTTTTCACTTAGCCACACGGCTTTTTTATTGCCTTGATTGAAGTTATCCAAGATAATCCCTGTAACCGTGCGCCCCTTGCCTACGCCTGTGCCGTCACCTAAGAAGAATCCCCTTGTGTTGCCATTGGGGAGGGTTTGTTTATGGCTTTGCCCTGCGTATGTGACCGCCTCTAACTGCACATCAGACAAAATACCATTGCTGATTATATCTTGACTTAGAGTAGGCTTGTAGGTAACAGGTGGCGGCTGTATCGCACTCATAGCCGCACTCTCGCTGATGTTGGCGGGGTGGGGCTGTACGTTTGTAAGCAGTAGCGGTTGCGGCTCGTAGTTCTCAAAAATGCTGTCGGTGAGTTCTGTTTTAACAGGCTTTGGCGGCGTTAGCCGCGGCTCAATACTCCCAAGAGATTGTCCGCTAACAGCATCGTCAACTCGTCCAAATTCAGGGTTGACATCATTTCGTCCGTCATTTCCTCTATGTCGTTCTCCGTGGACGATTGGTGCAAGCCCATCATCGCCGACACTTGCAGGGTCGGGTGGAGTTGAGGGAGTTCCGTCAGATACTGCACCAAGTTCTGATGTAGTGGTCTGCTCTCGTCCAGTTCCACCAACTGCGGTATCAGTTCTGCCGCTTGGAGCAAATACAGACTCATCGGGCTTGCGTTCCGGCTCTCGCTCTGTAATAGTTTCAGAGCGTGTTGGTGTAGCGATGATTCGTTCATGTCCACTATCAATTTCAATGCTTGGTCTATCATTCCGAATACCTCCCAAGATATTTTGTAGGTCGGTCAAGTTTTCGATAAAAGCGGTCTTTACAGGCTCGACAGTAGCACCGTTCTTGTCTATGACAAGCACTTGTATTCCAAAGGTTGTGCCGTATTTGTTGTAGTTCTTGCCGTCTACGCCAATGTTCGCCTTGACGTTGTACTGAGCCTTGATGTCACGCCACCAACTGCGGAAAGCGGGAGCATCATCAGCCATTCCTTGCCCGACAATGGCAACCAATCGTCCGTTGGGAGCAAGCATCTTTAATGCCTCGTCAATGTGCTTTGCCCCGATTTTCGTGTCGTGGATGTTACGTTCAGCCGATGAAGAAAACGGCGGGTTCATAACAATGACCGTAGGCTCTAATTTATCACCGTGGATGTTGTTGATTTGCTCGGCATCTTCATTGAAAAATCCGTCAAAAGGTAGATTTTTAAGGATTTCAAGCCTACGTTTGTCGAGTTCGTTGACGAATACCGTTGCACCGTCTTTCTTGGCAAAAACCGCAATGCCGCCAATTCCGGCGGAGGGTTCAAGCACAACATCGTCTGCGGTCACGTTCGCCGCCCAATTCGCAAGGTACGCAATGCTCGGCGGGGTAGAGAATTGTTGAAACTTCTCCATTTCAGCGGTGCGACGGGTCTGTGTGGGGAACAATTCAAGAGCGTTCATCATGCTTTCATGTGAGAGGTTGTCAACCGATAACACATACTGATTCACGCCGAGTTCCATTGCATCGTAGGCATCTTTTGAGGTAAAGGCGTTGTTTGCCATCGTATCGCCGTATGCCTGTGTTGCCGCCGCAAAAAGTTCCGCACTTGTAAACCTTTCGCCATTTTCCAGTTTGGACTGTACAAAGGCGGCTATTTCCGTTGTCGGGGATGTGGCAGCTTGTACGGTGGTGATTTCATTGACTTGCGGTGGGTCTGTAATTTCCAAAGATTCGTCATAAGCCCTGCCGATTGCAACGGCGGCATCCATCATTCGTTGTAAACTTGCCTCTGCTGATTCTCGTAATTCGTCAAAGTTTTCAATGCCGTATGCCGTCAACTCGTCAATTACGGACTGAGGTACGTTTTCCTTTGTGATTACTACCTCGCCATCAGCGTGAACACGGCCAACAATATCAATTTCATCGGGGTCTATATCGTTGAACACGATTATCCTGTCGGGGTCGGATAAAAACCGATAACTAAGGGAGTATTCAGCGGCGGTGTCTTGTTGCGGTTCATCTTCTGTAATGCTTAATTGCGGTACAGCCTCATGGACGGTAACATCATCCATGCCATGTCGCACAGCAACCCCGAAACCCTCACTCACAAGGCGGTCAACATATCCATCAAGTGCGTGTGCGGGAACACCTACGAGCGGCACACGTTCGTCAAGTCCTACGTCACGCCCGACAAGGGCAAGGTTAAGGAATTTCGACACAGCGTTGGCATCGCTACCCATTACCTCATAAAAGTCACCCAGCCGATAAAATAGGATTTTATCTTTATGCTCGTTGGCAATGGCGGTGTAGTCCTGCCACATCGGACTGCCCTGCGGTTCAAGCGAGTTATCCGAAACATCCAATAGAGGTTTGCCCTCATGGACGATATTGCCCTCTATGCCGTACCCAACTGCAACACTTCTTCCATCGTTAGTAAAGCGTTCAATATATTCGTCAAGAGCATGGAGGGGGATGCTGATATAGGGTTGATACTCAGCCAATCCAAAATCGCCCATTACAAGTGTTAATTCATACTGCTTTGATAAAACGTGTGCATCTTCACCAATGGCATAGAAATAGCCGCCGCCATGCTTTAATGCGATTTTATCTTGATGTTCGCCGGAAAGGGCTTGATACTCCCGCCACAATTCATTACCCTGCGGCGTTGCAATTTCAGCTTGCAGGGCTTGCTTGTGAGCATCAAGAACGCTCATATAATTTACCCGCACATCATCATCGGATAATTCGCCGTTGCGGTAGGCGTTCATTTGCTCCCACACATCACGAGGGATATTTGTTGCCCCTGTTATATCGCCCCACGGAGTAATGCCTGTTGTGGTGGTGATATAGGTGTAATCGCCCATCTTGCCTACGGCATATTCCACACCGTCCTTGTTATAGCCAATCTTGTCACGGTCTTGGTATAGGTTCATATCAAAATCGTGCTGTGCAGCTTGCCAATCTACAAAGAAAACAGGCGGTGGACTGCCTTGTGAGGTTACGCTTGCAGTTTCGGGTTGCATTTCGGACGGTTGCTCTGTTTCCTGTGCTTGGGGCGAAACTTCGGCGGCACGAGGCGTAACTGTGGTAAAGACAAACTCTACGTCGTCAATCGTTTCTGTGTGTTGGTTAGAAGATAACTGCGGTGTGTCGGGTGTATTTTCATCGGCAAGTCGCTCCCATTCAACATCAAGGGCATTATCAGCCGCCGTCCGCTCGTCAACAGTTAAAAATTTGTCCTCATCCATGAGTTGTCCTATGCGGCGTTGCACTTTCGCCCACGGCAGGGTTACAGGCTCGGCGTTGTCTTTAACGATATGCAAGCCCTCTTTTGAATACGGACTTGGCGTTGTCGCTTGCCCTGCATCATACTCTGCAAGCAGAAATTTGGCAGTATCACGAGCGCGGGCGTGTTCGTACATATACTCATAAACACGGATTTTACTAGATAAATCGCCGTTCCAGTCTATAATGGCTTGGTCTATGTCCTCTTGGGTTATGGTAGCAGCTTGCGGTGTCACGGTGGGATGTTCCACTTGGATAGAGCCACGAATGGTATCAATCTGCTCCTGCTCCGTTGGAAAGTCCATTAGCGAAAGTTGTTCAGACTGCTCAACGATGGTAATGCCCGCAAACGGCGAAACTAAGCCATTCTCGGAGGGGGGTTCTGTTTCGTGACCCCCCTGTTCAGTTTGCTCTAACTGTGTATCAATTCCTTGACTATGACTGCCTCCGCTTGGGCTTTCAGCCCGTTCATGTGTGCTGTCCAGCCCTGCGGGTTGCTCGTTTTGCTCGGCGGCGGGTTCTGTGCGGATAGTTCCGCTATCAGCGAGTTCAACCGATTGTTCCCAATTACCTCGATTTCGAGGCAATGACGATACAGAGTCCCTTTCAAGCTGTGCCTCGTGTACAGAATCCCCCTGTGCTTGTTGAGGTATTCTTTCCTCATCATCCCGAATCGCCCCAGCGGTTGGCTCTGCTGGGGTATCGCTATGTTGGGTATTAGATAATCCCCGCAATGGGAGTATGTTACTTTGTCTACTACCGCTACGCTCATGTCGTTGCCCTCCCAATCCCACGGCTTTTTGCCGTTCGTATTTTTTTATGGTTATTTCAATATCACGCAAAACTTCTTCGGACACATCGCTGACCGCTTTGCCGAGGGCGTATACGCTGTCGGGGGTGTTAAAATCAAAAACAGATTGAAAATCCTCGTTTTCGATAAACTCCATCGGGTCAATGCCGCACCTTGACATAAGGGCGTAAGCGGTGCTAACCGTAAGAGCATCTTGGAACGTCACACCGATATTAAATTCGTCAAGCCCATCAAGGAAACTGCCCTCTACGGCATAGTTAATATCACGCCTATTATCTTGATAGTAGCGCGCCGCAAGGGTCTGTGCAATGCTTTGAAGATAATCACCGAGCTGATTGCCACGCAGGGGTGTTCCGTTGTTTGCATCATATCCGGCGTAGCTTTCATCATCAATGTCAAACTTCTCAACGAGTGCATCAATCACGGAATTTTCATGTTCCCGCTTGACCGCCCACACGAACGGACGGCGGGGTTTCCCATACCGTCCGTCATGTGTGTCCGCTACATCAAAAACATACTTTAATCTGCTTTCGCCGCTTGTATTATCAATGAGAGCAATACCCTTTGCGCCACGTTTTACAGAGCGGTTCATGGGCTTGTTCCACATTTCAATCGGCGCACAAGCTACTGCATCGGGGCGTTGGGCGTGAATCATCAGTTGCTCGTCAAAGGGGTACTTGTAAAGCCGCCCTGCGGTATTAAGAAAACCCGTCCAATCGCCCATGCTTTGGGTAACTTGGCGGGTCTGCTGGTCGGCAAGGTCGGCGTACATTTGAAGTTTATTCGTCAACAGCATCCCCCTCCAAAAGCATTTCATCATCGGCTATAAAAAAGCCGAGTTCCGCAAATTCCTCGTCCGTAAGGCCGTCCAACTTTTCAAGCGTTGAGCCGAATATCTCAATCATGTCCGGCTCATACACATCATGGAGGGCTGTCACGAGGTCATTCCGCAAGATTTCACGGTCTGCGGTATCGAAAATGCTCATAAGGTTAAGTTCCTCGGTGCTGAATTTATCAAGGGCGATTATCATAGGATTAAACCTCCATTTCTGTTTTCTTTTTGGACTTGTCGGGGGTATCAAGCCCCGGCTGTGCCTTGCCGTCATACTCGGTTTTGCTTTTCTTTTCCCCTGTGGCGAGAGCGTTCATCAATGAGGGCTTTTCTTTCTCTACCTTGCGGAATTTATCTACCAAGCCCTCTATCAATATCTTGTGTGATTGCAAGTGAACATCGGGCGTAGGTGTGTCAAACCCTTTCGCCCATTCCTTGCTGGCGGCGGTTAATCTGCCGTCATGGTCGGAGTAATTCACGTTGCTTGCCAAAACCCACGCCACACGGTCAGCACCGTATTTATCAATAACACCACGGATGGCGGTATCAAGGTCATAACGGTGTGTGTCGTAATTGCTTGCGATAACGGCATTATCAATCGCATTACCGCACTCTACGTTTAGCTTGCGGCTGTCGTGAAATTCCTCGATTTCGCCCTTTTGCAAAGCCTCATCAGCCGAAAGCGAATATATGGGCTGGTCTTTGCGGGGAATATCGGGTATTTCAGCGGTGGGCGGGTCTGCGGGTGTCGGCGGTGGTTCGTTACCGCCTTGCTCCACGGCAGAGGCAGCTTGCTCCGGCTGTTTTTCTACCCCAAGAAATGCAGAGAGTTCAGCAAATCCAACCCTGTCAACAAAATGAGAAGTTATCTCGCCGCCTTGATTAAGAACGACAACATCACTCACAGACAGGCTATGCCCCGAAAAATCCTTTGGCGGGTCATTGAATTTTTGAAAAATGCCCTCCAACGTGGTGTCGGGGGCAAGCGGCTCGGTGTGAACAATCACATAATTATTACGGTTGACTTCCAATCCCCGCTGTTCAAGAGAATCAAGCCCCTCAAAGCGAACATCCCTTGCTTTTTCTACACCGTCCATAATCTGATAAATGGCGAATGTGTCCTCTTTGGCATTGATAAAGTCGGATTCGATTGCCGCCTCTTGTTGCTGATTGGTCTTGTTTTCGTTTTCCCTGTATTCAAGGGATTTTTGCCAGTCCTCACGTTCGATGCCGTAGATACCCTCATGGGCTTTGAGTTCATTCAAATCGTAAGCCATTGCCTCCGTGCCGTCCTCGTAGAGCATAAAAATGGTATGGTCTTGTTCGTGCAGCTCGGCGGCTCGGATATATTTCAAGGGCAACATATCATCGGAGGTATAACCGTATTCATCCCTGTCACCTACGCTGATGCTGGGGTCGGGCATAAATTCTTTATCCCACGGCGGCGGGGGCGGGTCGTAATCTTTGCCAGCCATTTCAACGGCATAAATCTGTTTCCAGTCCGCAGTTGATAACCGCTTAATTTCGATTTTGACATCATCGGGCAAGGCATCATCAAGAAAGGTGATTTCACGGTCAAAATTGATTGTGGCGAGAAATTTCGGCTGTCCGTCCTTGTCCTCGGTTTCGTTCCAGTTCCAAACTTCTACGCCGTTTTCCATTGGCCCCGAACCGATGTGATAAAAGGCGGGTGATTGCCTGTCAACTTCGGCTTGATGGGTCTGCTCGTTAATCAGCTTTACATCGTTGATTATTTGCACTACTTCGGGCGGTAGCTTGTCCTCGAAATAGGTCACGTTCCGAGAAGAATCAACATGAGCCACTTTCGTTATACCGCCAACGGTTTCAATCGCCCCTGTGTTGTCTTTTTCAAGATTGTTGAGTATGGTCGTACCCTCGTTGTCGTACACAAACGCAAGGCTAAACGGCTTTTTGTCGGTATTAAAGTACACGGTGGGGTCGGAGTATTCCTCGTCACGGAGTATGGCGGTAACAGGCGCAAAACCTTGATTGTCAATGTTCACAAGCCAACTCGCCGCAAAATCATTTATCTGCCCCTGCAAGCCTGTGATTGTCCGCTCGTTGCCGTTGCCGTCAATGCTGTGTCCTACGCCGTCCTCGATACGCTGGTAGAGCGGCGGCATAGATTGTTGAAACTCTACGGCGGTGGCGGTTTTGGTTGCTTGGTCTACATCAAACACAATCATGGGGTCGTACATCAAATCGCCGTTCATGGTGTAGGTGTGCATGATTGAGAGTTTGTCGGTATCAATCCACTCTAACGACAACGGCATAAACCCAGCCCCAGCCTCGCTACGCTGATACGAAAATTCGCCGCTCGTAATCTGCGGGAATAATGCCGCCAGCTTTTCATAGTTGCGTTGTTCAAGCGTGGCGGGAGCAATCGGCGCAACCTCGGCTTGTTTGGTCGGTTCGGGCTTTATCGTCATGTTGTTCACCATTTGCACTACTTCATTGACGGTAAATTCCACTCCGGCGATTGTTTCCGTGGTGCTTTCGGTGGTAAATTGCGGCTCGGTGGGAGTTTTAACCGCTTGGGTCGGCGGCGGGGTTTCGGCAGCCTGTTCAGCAGGAGCGGTCATATCAATGCCACGTTCTTTACAGATAGCCTTAAAGCGGTCATCAATGGCGTTGATTAGAGTGTTCGCCTCTTTGCGAATGGTGTCTTGTGATGCCTTAAACTCGTTCATGTCATGCGTACCCCAAGTAGCAAGGTAGCCGAATGAGTTTGCCCCGGTTTCAATTCCGTATTTTTGGCACACGACATATGAAACGCTCTCTGCCTCAATTTCCTTAACGTCCTTTGAGGCGGGCTTTTCGTTCTCGGCGGCGTTTTCACGGTCATGCAGTCGGGCATGGGTGATTTCGTGGATTATGGCAGACACGGTTTGGATTTCGCTCATGCCCTCACGGATGCCGATTTTTTCACCGTAGCGGCAGTAGCCGTCTTGGTTCTCGTTCATCGGTTCAAACACAATCGGCAGGGGCGATATTTCCCGCAGGGTGTCTATAAATGCCTCGTAATGCTCCACGTTCCCGGTCAAGTCCTCGACAAGCTGGGGCAAAGGTTCACCCGCCGTTTGGCTCACATCAAAGACAGGCACTAATTTGAACGCCACACTACGCTTGGTGAGTTCGGTCAATTCCTCCATGACAGGCTTGCCGTTATCGTCCAAAACTGCTTTGCCTGTTTGCGGGTCAATTTTTTCAAATAGCTGTGTCTTGGGCTTGATTTCAATGGGTGCAAAAATCCGCAGAGCAGTTTCTCCCCGCTTTGGAGAGCGGTTAAATTTTTCTTTCCACAGCTTAAAACTGGCTACCCTTGTGGCTTTTGGCATTTGTGAATGAATAAGCATGATGTTACGGCTTGAATAATTGTGGAAATGTGACATAGATTTCAAATATTCCTTGTACTTGTCGCTTGAAAACAAGTCTTGTACGCCCGCCTCCAACTTGTCGGTGAGTTCTTTGGTGCGGACTTCGTTTTCTTCTTGCCAAGCCTGTCTATCGAATTTTGGTTTTGCTGTATCAGCCATCGTTTACCTCCTTTGCGAGTTTTTCTTTGAGCATGAGCAGGGTCGGTTTGTGCTTGTTATCGTACGTTTCGGCGTTTGCCACCGCCGCACGGAAAGCCTTGTCTTTCTTCAAATCATCAAGAAATTCCATGATGTGGGGGCAGATGCCAAACTTGCCTTGTTTACAGTAAAGGCAATAATCACAGTCCATGTCGGCGTATTTGTACTTGTACATAGAATCGCTCCCTCCTTGTGAAATTGAAAAAGCCGCCTACGCGCGCAGTAGACGGCTTTTCGGTGCAGATTAGTGGTTAAATATCGTCAAGGGATTGGTTGCGGTCATCTTTGTGTCGTTCCCGCCGAGCATCGGCAATATTACCCTTGTGCCGTTCTCGTTTTTGTTGCTCCAATGCCTCCAAATGCTCTAAAACAGAGGGGCGAGAGGCGTTATTGATAATGCCGTCACCGACCAAGTTATAGTTGTCCTCGGCGGCGATTTCAGCCGCACTAAGGTAGTTCGGTTTCTTCTTAGCCATTCATCGCCCCCTTTGATTCAAACTCCATTTTGAAAGACGGATAACCCTCGCCGCTATCGTCCAAGATGATTGTGGCGTTGTAGGGCTTGCCCGATTTTTCGGAGTGCAGCCCTTTCAAAAAAACACGCCCTTTTGTGATAAGGGCGGTGGCAATTTTGGCTGTGAGCGTTACCCGCTTTGTCGTGAAGTATTTGCTTTCCTTGAAAATAGCGAATTTGCAACCCTTATTATTGCAGAAGAAACCCTTTGGGGATTCAGCGACACCGCCGCCGCATCGAGGACACTCGGCGATAACCGCACCGCCGCCAGTAGACGGTTTGTTTGACGGGAACAGGGCTTTAAGCTCGTCCGGCACGGCGTTGTGTGTTTTCACCGTGTCGGCAACGGATTGATTGATAGCCGACATGAATGTGTCAGCGGTCAACTCGCCCTGCTCAATGCGTTTAAGGTCATGTTCCCATTCGGCAGTCAGCTTGGGGGATTTCACGGCATCGGGCAGTACCTTGATGAGATTCACGCCCTTGTCGGTAGGAAGTAGTAGCTTATCCTTGCGTTTCAATAACTCCGATTTCACAAGGTTTTCAATGATTGCCGCTCGTGTTGCGGGAGTTCCAAGCCCCTTGCGTTCGGCATCATCGGGCATATCTTCCGCTCCCGCCGTTTCCATTGCGGACAAGAGCAAATCCTCCGTGTAATGCTTGGGGGGGTTGGTGAAACCCTCACGGACGGAGGTATTCACCGTAAACTGCTCCCCCTCGGTCATTTCGGGCAAGGGTTTGTCCTCGTCCTTTTTGGTTTTACCGATACTGACGAAAAACGCTTGTTCCACGGCTTTCCAGCCGTTTTGCATGATGGTCTTGCCCTTTGTCGTAAAGACTTCGCCGCCACATTCCAGCGTTATTACCGTTTCGGCGTAAAGGTGCTTATCCGTTACGGCAGATACAAGGCGGGTGCAAATCATCAAAAGGATATTCCGCTCGGCGGTAGGCAGGGCAGAAATGTCAGCTTTTGGCATGGTTGGTGTGGGTATGATTGCGTGGTGGTCGGTGACTTTGGCGTTGTTCACCACTTGGGGAACATTCACGCCCTCGGCACTAACCGTAAACGGCAGCCCAGCCGCTACGCTCTGCACAAGAGCAGGGATGCCGCCCGCCATATCCTCGGTGATATATCTGCTATCTGTTCTTGGATAGGTGACGATTTTCTGCTCGTAGAGGTTCTGCACGGCGTTCAAAGTCTGTGCGGCGGTGTAACCGAAAAGCCTGTTAGCCTCTCGTTGTAGGGTTGTGAGGTCGTGCAGCTTGGGGGCAGATTCGGACTTGTCCTTTCGCTCCACGGACTTCACAACGGCGGCATTGCCGTTGCAAGCGGCGGCGATAGCCTCTGCGGTTGCCTTATCCGTCAGCTTTTCCCGCTCGGCTTTGATAGCGGCGGTTGCCTCTACTACATAAAATGGCTCTTTGATAAAGTTCGAGATTTTATCCTCCCTTTCCACAATCATGGCAAGGGTCGGGGTCTGAACACGCCCGACACGGAGTTGTGCGTTATACAGGACAGAGAATAGGCGGGAGTAGTTCATGCCGACAAGCCAATCGGCTTGCTGGCGGCACTTGGCAGAGTGAAACAGCCCATCGTAATCCCCGCCGTCTTTAAGGTTGCGAAAGCCGTCAGCGATTGCGGATTCTTCCATACTACTAATCCAAAGTCGCTTGATAGGCTTTTTGCATTTTGCGTGTTCGTAGACAAGGCGAAAAATTAACTCGCCCTCTCGTCCAGCATCACAAGCGTTTGTGATTGTGCCAATATCCTTGCGTTTCATTAAATCTACAAGGATTTTCAACTGCTTTTTCGTACTGGCGGCGGGGGTGTATTTCCACTCTTGCGGAGCAATCGGCAAATCCTCATACCGCCACTTGGAATGTCGCTCATCATAGGCTTGCGGCTCGGCAAGCCCCAGCAGATGCCCGACACACCATGAAATTACATAACCATTGCCCTCATAACTACCGTCACGGCGGGTCTTTGCGCCCAGCACATCAGCCAAAGCCTTAGAAACAGAAGGCTTTTCGGCGATAACGAGGTTTAGCATAGGCTTTTACCCCCTTTCCTTTGATTGATTTTTGCGTTTGTTGGGTCAGTATTACGACACCACACAGTAGGGCAACCGCCAAGAACAGCACACCCAGCACATAGTTCATCACAGGCGGCAATTCGCCTGTTTGCGGCAAGTTAATAACGCCATAATCGGCGTAGGGAATGTTGGGGTCACGTTGGATGGTTATATCAACGGAAACATCACTCGTACCCACGGTGAAGAAAATCCTTGACCTCTCACGCAAAAAGCCAAACTGGACGGAATTGTTACGCAAGTAATATTCACCCGCACCCAGCGAAATTGTGGCTCTACCTTGTGCATCGGTAGTGACTTCGCCAACACGTTGGTTATCTACGGCACGATAAACCGCAAAGGTAGCACCGTGTAGTGGATTGCCGGATTTTTCGGTTCTTGTGATGATGTCAACACGGTTCTGTGTCGGTCTTGCTGGCGTTGCGGGTTGTGCAGGGGTAGTTGTGGCTGGTGGGCGTGGGGTTTGCGTTGGGGTCAGAGTTGGTTGCGGCGTTGGTTCGGGGGTCGGTTGCGGAATTGCACTTGCCGTAACTGTCATATTAGATACCGCACCCGCTCGGATGGTGAAATTGATACGCTCCATATCACGGCGGTAGCCCTGCGGCATGAGTGCGTTTCTTTTGAAATATTGCCCCGGCGGTAGGAGTGCCGATGCCTCACCAAAGGCGTTCGTGGCAATGGTTGTGATAACTTCGTCCGTCATTACATCATGGATTGTATAAACCACACCCTCTAACCTATCCCTCGAATCAGAGGAAATGGCGGTAATAAGCAGTCTGCCATACAACACTTCGGGAGTTGGGGTCTGTGCGGGTGGCGTGGTGGTGGCTGGTGTGCGGTTTGTGATTGAAACTTCTCTTATCGCTCCCGCCGCTATCCTCACGTTCACACGCTCGGTATCAAATTCAATGCCCTGTGGGGCGTGGAGTTGCCGTAAGAAATAATCATCGGGCATCAAAGAAACAGCCGCCTCGCCGAATCGGTCTGTGATTAACTCGGCAACAAGGCGATTATCCATTGCACGGCGCACTTCAAAAATCGCACCGTGAATCGGTGTGCCGTCCGCTCTCGCTGTTATGACAAGCCGCCCCGGTTGCGGTGGCGGGTCTTGTTGTGGTGGCGGGGTCGGTTCGGGTTCGGGTCGGCTTGTAAGGTTCAGTTCATTAAGCCTGTTCGCCGCAATCCGCACGTTTACCCTGTCGGGATTGGGGATAAAACCTCTAACTGCCTGTACTTCACGCACAAAATAATCGCCTATCGGCAAATCAATGGCAGCTTCGCCAAAAGTGTCCGTAACTAAAAAAGCGACAAACTCACCGTCCATTGCCCTGCGTAGTTCAAACATCGCTCCGCTCAACAACTGCCCTGTGCCTTGCGCCCGTAAAGTGATTATCAGCCGTCCGCTATCAACAGGCGGCGGGGGTGGGCCGGGTGTTTGGGGCTGGGTCGGAACGCTGAAAATCGTTATTTTTTGCCGTTGCCCTGCGGTGATGGTAGTGCCTACCACGTTGGTAATAGGGGCATGGTTGTGTGCGGGCAGAACGATAACGATATTGTAATTGCCTTGCGGTAATGGAAATTCGATGGTTCTGCCTGTGGTGTCGGTAGCTAACTCAACAAGGCGGGTTGTTTCACCAACACGGTACACGGCGAAAACCGCACCGTGGAGCAGTACGCCGTCATGGGTGCTGTTGATGATTACCAAGCTACCCAGCGGCGGCTCGTCTTGGGTCGGAGTTTCGGTTGGCTCATCTTCACCATTTTCGTAAGTGCCGTTCTCGCTTGTAGGATTTATATATTCATAATCAATGTCCGTGCCGTCTGTTTCGGCATACGCCGTTACAGCCGCCGCCATAACCATGACGAACATCAGCACAAACATGATGGTGGACTTCAAGAGATTGGATTTCCGCATTTATAAGCCTCCTTCGATTTTTCTCGCCCGAATAAGCAAACGATGGGTTGCCTCTCTGATGGGCGTACAAGTATATAAGGTGATGATGGATTCGTTATGGGGTTGGATAAAGGCAATCTGATTGTCGGGCGTGATTACCAATATCTCAAAGACTTCAAAAGCCTTGTGCTGTCCGTTCATGGCTTGAAACCCGATAATATCGCCGTTTTCTACTTCACCCAAGCGGTTAAACATAGAGCCAAAGGTAAAGTTGCGATGCCCTGCGATAACGGCATTTCCGATTTCACCGATATTCGCCGTCTGCGGTACACGCCCCGGTGCTACCCGCAATTCCGGCTCTTTAACGCCCTCCATGACTGGCAAGCGTAGGTCAATACTTTCAATGGTGAGTATGCCGATGGGAACAATATCGCTCGGAAAGTCCGCTTGATTAAGCGGTTCAAGTGGCGGGTAAACTTCGGGCAGTTCTTCCGGCTCGTATGGCACATAGGCGATATACGGTTCATAATCATAGTGTTCGGGTACATAGTCGTATTCATCGGAAACAACAGGCTCGTATTCGTATGCGGGGCTTTCAATTTCTGTTTCTTCAATAACATAGGCGGGCATGACCGCTAAAATGCTTTCAAGCAAATCCGCTTGCTCGTCAAGGTCGGCTTGCCGATTGAGTGACGGCGAAACAAGAAACCATATACCAACGCAAAAGGCGGCCATCATGACCGCCACCAGCACAATCGTCTTTTTATTCATAATCAATCGTCCTCCGCTTTGCGTTCGTCCTCGTCTGTGTTGTAGTAATCCTCGTCCGTTACGTCCTCGGCTACATCGGTTTCGGTTTCGGTTTCAAACTCCATTTCATCGCCAATATCTTCTTCGTCCTCGTCCTCATCATCGTAATCGCAGTTGCCGCCTTGCTGTTTCGGGCGAACGATTTTGAAGTAATATCCGGCACCGCCAGCGACAAGCAATGCAACAATCACAAAAATTATTGTGCCGTTACCGCCGCCGCTGTCATCGGCAGGGGGTGGGGCTGTGGATTCTTCCTGTGAATTGTTGGGCGGCGGCTCGTTGGGGGTCTGCGGAGTTGTAGCAACAGGGATGCCCCCGCCGCTACTGCCCACGTTCAAATCTGTGCCGTCCTGTGCAGCGAGAGCAATCAAGTCCTGTTCGGTTACAGCGTTAAGGAAATATACATTATCCGATTCACGCTGGCGGTCTACTATAAGAAAGAAGATATGCCCTGCGGGGGTAGTGAAAGTAAAAAACTCAATATCATCGCCGTCCGTGGCGTTATCCAATACGCTTGCTTGCCCCGCAGGGGTAAGCGGATTGGATGAAGTGACAGGGATATTTTCCGGCGGGTCGGGTTGTGGCGGCGGTTGGATGCCGATATAGAGCGGATTAACTACGCCCACAACATTGGACAAGTTCCCCGCAAAGTCCACGGCATGGATTGCCAGCGTATCGCTATTTCTGAACGCCAGTAAATCTACCCTCAATACACCGTCTACACGGAAGTTAAACCGTTGGTCGTTGATAAAGATTGCCTCAACGCCCATAAAGCCGCCAGATGCCTCAATTCGCAGGGTTTCACCCTCAACATCGGCGGTCACGGTTGGCGGGTTGCCGCTTTGGGAGGCATACGCCGTTGTCGGGAAAAGAAAAGCACCCACGCAGAGCATGAGTGCCAGCAGAGCAATATATTTAGTTTTCATCAATCTGAATCCTCCTTGTCATTTTCGGTTTGTGGGGTAGCTGCTCCCCTTGTCGGCGTTTCGGTGGGTAAGTCCAAGTTCGGTACAGTACCACTTTTTTGCTTGTCTTTGAACATCTGCACAAAGGCAGCGAGTTCTTCGGGCGCAACCTCCACGCCACGGAAAGCCGCTATAATATCAGCGTTTTCAAGGTCTACGAGTTGTTTTTCCAACTCACGCAAGCGGGCTTGCCCCTTGCTGACCTTTTCACGCAGTTTTGCCATTTCGTCCTTTATTTTTGCAATTCTTGGGTTCATAAAACGCTCCTTTCCTCGTAATTATCGAAACTCTAAAAAGAAAATCGGGTTTAGCCTGCGTCCATCAACGGACACTTCTATATGAAGATGTGGCCCCGTTGATGCTCCTGTTGTGCCTACGGTTGCTATGACATCGCCCCGCTCAACCTCTTGCCCCAGCGTGACAAAAATCTCGTGGCAATGTGCGTACCGCATTTGCATACCGTCCTCACATTCGATAATGACAATATTGCCGTAGCCTGTTGGGTGATAACCTACATATACAACAACGCCGTCAAGCCCCGCTAAGAGCGGTGTACCCGTTGGCAGACCCATATCAAGCCCCCAATGAAATTGCTTGCCGCCGTCTATGGGATGGATGCGATAACCGTACAGACTGGAAACGAAAGGCCGCCAGTCAAAATCAAATGGATTTCCGAATATCTGCCTTGCTCCCAATGACTGCATGAGAACATAGAAATGTTGGGTTTGGTCATCGTCCATGCGTTCTAATAAAACCTCGGTAAACGAGCGGGAAGTCAAAGTAACATAGAGGATATGCCACTCATACTCGACAATTACGGTGTAAGTGTAGGTATAGGAGTGGGAATTGCCGTCCTCATCCGTCCAACTGCCTGTGCCAGTCCGTTCTTCCTCTCGCTCTCGTATCTCCATGACGGATTCCAGTTCAAGGGTATATTGAGCATCGAAAATCGCTTGAATGGTTGCCGCAACATCAGCAAAGATGAAGTCCTCATACACCGCCGACAAAAACGCTATCAGAGCAAAGGGGTCATGCCCTAAACTGTCAATGCTTAAACGATACTCGTCATAATCGGGGTAGTTTTCTTCAATTTCATTGATATAGATTCGCAAGTCGGTTTCCAGTTCGGTGTACATAATGCTTGCATCGTCAATGTCCTCAAATTCGGCAGGGTACATCACATGACCGACAAAAGAGGAAGTGCCGCTAAACATCCCCACACACATGGTAAACATGGAAAGAATGAGGAAGATAATCAGTAATATCAGCCCTGCCTTAACCAAGAATATGGGGTTCTTGCGGATTATCGCCGTGACTACCTTTGCGGCTTTGGCGGTAAAGCCCACGGCTTTGCCTGTCGCTTGTCCGGCTTGCTTTGCGGCTCGTAGCTGTTTAGCATAGTTTCGCTTGATGGCTCGTTTTTGCATAAACCGTGAGAGTGGATTGCTTTTTAACTTGGGGTTATCCCGCAGGGCTTTCCTGTAATCCAACCGCATTTTGTTCTTGATGGACTTTTGCTCCAACTTCGCAACGCGGCGGTAGGGTCGGTTCTTGTGGAAACGGTATGCAGAACGTACAGATTGCTTTGCACCACGATAACCGCTCTCTGCCATAAGTTCAGCTTTGTGAGCTACTTTTACACCCACGTTGTCATGTTCCACTTGATGAATTTTGGCGTGTATCTTTGTAACGGCAAGGGATGTAACCACGCCCGCCGCTTTGACAGGCATTGCCGTATTTTTCGGCTTGTTCCACTTCGCCTCACCGATTGGTATTTTTTCAACTTCGTGGGTCAGCTTGGAAACGGTCTTGCCTTTGTCCTCGTCAAATTCAAGGGTTTTCTTCTTGACCGTCCGAGTAGGCAGCTTGTCTTGGGCTTTTTCCAGTTTCTCGTCCAGTTTCTCAGCCCGCTTTTCCAGTTTGGCAACCACTTTTTCGTCTTTGGCAAATTTCAGCTTGCTATCGGGTTTGTCGGAGGTAGAGCCGGCAGGGGTAGTAGTGCCATCATCAGCATCACCCGCCTGTTGTTCGCTTGACTCGGCGGCATTTTCGGGAGTTTCGGCGTTTTCGTTTGGAGTACCGCCGTCAGTTTCATTACCCCGCTCATCGGAAGAATCAGCATTGTCGGGCTGTTCTGCCTCGTCATGTTTCAACGTGTCGTTATCTTCTTGCGGCTCATGTTTTAAGGATGAGTCCTTTTCTTTTAACTTGGACTTCCGCTTTTGTTTACGGTTGAGGGTCATTTTACCGAGAGCGGTTGCTCCAACCTCTAACGAAAAGCGTGTAGCAGATACAGCGGTGTTCCTGTCGGGCGTTTCATCGGGTGAGATATTACGCATGATGCTTGCCGCACCGTGTTGTAACCCTGCAAGCCCCGCCGCTGTTTCATTACCGCCCAATGACGGAGTACCCGCAGGGGGAAGTGCCACCCCTGTTGTTTCTTGTGGGGCGGCACTTGTTTGGGGTCTTACATCGTCACGAGAAAACTCGTGTTCCAGCCGTGATTGCGGTCTGCGTTTTCTTGTGGTGTCGGTATCAGCGGCGGGTTCAACTTGGCGGGGGTTGCTTTCGTCAAAGTTGAGTTTTCGGCTCATCATCCCACCTCATCCAATTTCGTAGTCATAATACGATACAGTTCCGTATCTTTCGGGAATTTGTCATTGAATGGGATAATGGTATTGCCGTGAAACAGCAAACCCTCACCAGCCGCCGATTGCGTTACATACGAAAGCTGATAAGGGCTTATGCCAAGCTGTTTTGCAAGGATTTGTCTATCCCCGCCCGCTTGGTTGAGCATGAGGATAAAGTCGCTGTTTTCAAAAATGTTCTCAATCTCACGAGAAGAAAGCATATCCTTGACATTTTGGGTGATACCCGTAGGAATACCGCCCCATTTCCTAAATCGTTTCCATATCTCTATGGAATAGGCAGCGGTCTGTTCCTCTTTCAAGAGCAAGTGAAACTCGTCTATATAAAACCAAGTCGTTTTACGAGCGGCACGGTTGATTGTAACTCTGTTCCATACGGCATCTTGCAAAATCAGCATACCCAGCTTTTTAAGCTGTTTGCCGAGTTCCTTGATGTCAAAGCAGACAAGGCGGTTACTCATGTTTACGTTGGTGCGGTGATTAAATACGTTTAACGAGCCTGTGACGTAGATTTCCAATGCCGTGGCAACGTGTTGTGCCTCCGGCTCGGACTGCTTGCGGATAAGGTTGTACAAGTCCTCCAAAATCGGCATTTTGTCGGGGTGCGGGTCGGCAAGGTATTCCCTGTATACCAGCCGCACACAGCGGTCAATGATGGTCTTTTCCGTAGGGGAAAGCCCCTCTTTACCGCCGACAACCAACTCGCACAACGAAAGGATGAAGTCACTTTTCAGCGTGAGCGGGTTTTCTTCTTCGCTGTAATCCACGTTTATATCCATCGGATTAAGGAAGTGCGGGCTTGTGGGTGACAGCTTGATTGCTTGTCCGCCAAGCCGTTGCACCAGCGGAAAATACTCACCTTCGGGGTCTGCGATAATGATGTCATCGTTCGTGATAAGGAACGCATTAACCATCTCACGCTTGGCAGAGAACGATTTGCCCGCCCCCGGCGTACCGAGTATCAAGCCGTTCGGATTTTTCAAAGCCTTGCGATTTGCCATGATAAGATTGTTTGAGAGGGCATTTAAGCCGTAGTACAGAGCCTCGCCGTCTTGGAATAACTCCTGTGTCGTGAACGGCACAAAAATAGCGGTGCTTGATGTTGTCAAACCCCGCCGTATTTCAATCTGATTTAAGCCAAGCGGCAGAGAGGACATGAGAGCCTGTTCCTGTTGGAAGTCCAACCGTTTCAATGCACAGTTGTACTTTTGGGCGATACCCGATGCGGCAAACACAAGGTTTTCCAGTTTCCGCTTGGTGGGTGCGGTGTTCAGCACAATAATGGTGACGAGGAACATCCGCTCATTGCGGGATTGCAGTTCCTTTAAGATGTTTTTTGCCTCATCGCCGTAGGTGGCTATATCCGTAGGGATAACGTCCATATCGTAGCCCGACCTTACCGCCTTTTTTTGTTCGGCGATTTTCATTGCATCAAGGTCAGTAATCTTCCGCTTGATGGTCTTGATTGCCTCCATTTGGTCTATGGACTTGATGTGCATATTAACGGTCACGGCGTTGTCCATGTTGAGGTAATCAGCCAAAAGCCTGTCGGTGAGTTCGGGGGCAAGGATTTGAATAAAACTGGCAGCCCCTATGGTCGTACCCATGCGGAAAGTCTTACCGTCACGGAAGTCAAACGAGGTAGGGGCGATATAATCCTTTGTGGAAAGCCCTGTTTTGGCGAGGTCAGCCCATTCAAGCTGTAACTTCTCTGTGCCATCGGGGTGCATTTGTCCGTGGAGTACGGCAAGACGTTCCAATCCGTCAAGGGCATGGGCTTTTACGCCGAGGACTTTGAAATTGTTGATAATGTCCGTTTCTATGCGTTCCAGCCGTGGCTTTGCCTCTTTCATGCTCGGAGCATCAATGCCGAAGGTGATATACTTCATCTTCACCAAGCCGTTGTTGCCTTTGGCAAGCTGATTCTTCATCATCTCGGCGTACTCCACACGGATAGAGTTGAAATCATCGTCTTGGTCGGGGATGCTGATGGACTTTTCAAAGTCTTTCATGTTGCCGTATTTGTTGATAAAGGAGAGCTGTACGCTCACCGTGTTATCAAAGTAGTTGAGAAAATCGCAATATCCCTCGAAAATCTGCGTTTTGTCCTCGTTTTGGGCGAGTTGGTAATTTATATCGCCGAATGTGATTGTTTTGGTGAAAAGCCGCTCGTTGACACGGCAGATACCGTCCTTGTAAATCTCGTGGTAAGGAATGGACTGCTGTGCGGAGGTTGGGGCTTTGCCTGTGCCAAAAATCTTTTGTAACAGGGTTTCCTTGAAACTCGGCTTTTTGGCTGGGGGTATGCCGTTAGGGGCGTTTGCACCCTTTTTTACATCGCTTGCTTTTGCATTTGGTATTGGTGCATTTTGGGGCGGTGTTTGTCGTTTGGTCTTGCGATTGTTCGCTTTGCTCAAATATCTGACCCTCCTTTTCGATTACTGAATAAAAGTTTTCGGTTATATAGGGGCGTTTCGGCGGGAAGAACCATTTACTGCGGATGATGTTGAACAAGATTCGTTCGGCGGGTATGCCGTCACGCTCATACATAGCCATAAAAAAGGCGGGGAGCATTAAAGCCATCATCAGCAGTACGGCGGTTTCATTACCGAGTGCGCCTCGTGTGGCGAAAAAAACAGGAACGCCGATTGCCGCCGCCGTTCCAAAACAGACTACTTGCCGCTTGGTAAGCCCAAGCATAAATTTAGTTTTTACTTTGGTGAGGTCTTTCGGGATTTGGACGTAAGCCACTAATCATCACCCCCTGTCATGTGGCTCAAAATGTGGGCTATGACATCAACCGTCCAGCCGTTGCCAATAGCCTTGTAACGCTGGGTATTGCTGATGTTTACGGTGTTGCCGTTATCATCAACGCCGTGGGCGGTGTAGTTGTCGGAAAGGGTTTGGCAGCGTTCAGCCTCAACCACGGACAACTTGCGGATGGTGTAGTTCCCATCGGGGAGGTTGATTTTGTACAAGCCTGTCTTTGCACCCTTGCCACCGCCGTTGGCACACATTGAAATCGTTTTTCCGTGAACGCTGTAAATCCTGTTGCCTTGACCGCCTGTACCGTAGATACCCACACGGATGGGCGAACAAACAACGGAATCGGTCTGCACCGTAGTAAGGGCGTTCAGTTTACCGTCCTCTCGGACTTCCAATCGCTTAAAACTGCCGTTTTCGTCTACACGAGTGCGCAAGGCAGCTCCGACATCTTCAACCGCCTCGGCAACAAAAAGCCCTGTTTTCTGGCGTTTCACCATTGACAGGGCGTTTTCTTTGTACATCGTTGAGAGTATGGTTTGTGATTTGTCGGCGAGAGCGATTGGCTCTGCTATCATAGTTCGCTTTTTCTTGGCGATACTACTTCGGAAGTCCGCTCCTTGATAGGTTGCGGTAATGCAATGGCTTTTGTCTTGGTATGGGATGCCGCTGTCAAGAATGTCTTTGAGCAAAATCCCTCTGTCATAAGGCTGGGTAATGCCCTCGATGTTCGTCCAGTACAACCGTTTTCGTTGCTGTGCCGACACAAGAGCGGAGTTCATAAGGATAGGTTCACAGCCCAATTCATCGGAAATATAGTCACGGATATTATTAGGCATGGAGGCTACATTTTCGTAAAGAAAATACCGTGGCTGTATCTGCCACAGGGCATCTACAAAACGCATAAACAATTTCCAGCCCATGCCGTCCTTGTCAACTTCACGATTAGTCTTAGCGATACTCCAAAAAGTGCAGGGAGAGCCGCCCATAACGAGGTCATAATCCGAATACTGCCGAAAGTCGGCATCCATAACATCGCCGTGGTGAGCGATTGCGGGGTAGTTGTATCTGCTGATTGACCGTGCATACTTATCAATTTCAAATGCCTCGTAATGCGAAACGGCATATCCGGCGCGTTCAAGTGCAACGCGCCCACAGGATATGCCGTCAAAGAGTGATACCACTTTGAGCGGACGATTCAGAAACAGACCTCCTCATCATCCTCGTAGATGAAAAAGCCGTCCTCGTCAAAGTCCATAGGTTTGAAAGGTGTGGCAAGGTCGCTGAAATCGCAGTCCTCGTCTGCATCAGCTTTGTTCGTGAGTTTCAAAAGGCGTAGATAATTGTCACCCGCCTCAATCGTTTCCAAGAGCAGAGCAACACGGATTCGTACATCCTCGCCGTACTTGGCAATAAGGGTATTGGCAAAGTCCACGGTGAGGTAGTAATCCTCTTGGTTCTCGGCGGCAAATAGTTCATTAAGAGCCTCGCCGAATTGGTAGGGGCAGTCTGCCTGTTCTGCTTGCAAAAAGTCAGCAACCATTTCAAGGGGATTGTGGAAGTTGAGCAAAAACGCTATCTCACCCTCGTCAAGACAGAGGGTGTCGCTGGTAAGCTGTGCGTAAGCATCCTTAACAGCGGCAATGCGGTGTGCCTTATCATATATTTCGCCGTGACCCAGCAGATTTAATGCCTCTGCCTCGAAATCGGCGTAGTTTTGCTCGACACGCTGTTGCAAACAAGCGAGAGGGGTGAGCCTTTTGGAGCAATGGATTATAGTCAAAAAACCATCCTTTCCTTATATAAATGAAATAACCCGCATAGAGCGGGCGTTAATGGGCTGAGAAAATGGACTTTGCAAGACTTCCTGTTTTTAGGAGCATGAAACAGAGCAGAGCTGTGTACCCCACAACCGTCCATATCGCAACGTGGATATTCGGAGCGGCGGCGATGTTACCAACCAATACTGCGTAAATCGCAACGCACACCATGATTAAGAAACCTTGAAACGCAACCGCAAGCAAGGCTTTGAGGTAGTTGTTACCTACGCTCGACCATTCACGGTTTACCATTGTTGAGAGGGGGATAGGTGCTACGGAAATCGTCAAATAAATTTCCAGCATACGCCCGACCACTACAATAAAAATGACGATGGACATGATAAACATGGCAAGCCCGATGAGTTGGATTTGTAGCCATATACCCATCAATTCGCCGATGCCCATATCTTCCATCGTAGCCTCTAACGCCGCCATCATTTCGGGGCTACCGAGTGCGGTATCGCCCAAAATAAGAGCCGCGGCGTTATTGATTACGGTCTGTGCCATATCAAATACCGCCATAACGATGTTAAACGTGTTGGTAAGGATGAATACGGCGATAAAGGTCTTGAAAATCCACTTGAAGATGTTGAATGTGTCGAAGTCTTGGAGATTGTTTTTCTCTATGATTAGCTGTATCAACTCGTAACACAGCACAAAGGTTAGAATCATTCCCGCTATCGGGAGGATAACTGTTTCAGACAGATTCTGTATCATGGCAAAGACCCCGGCGTTCCAGCCCGCCGGGGTTTGTCCTACTTGCACCGCAATATCGGCTACCGAATCATTAACTTGGTCGAATATGCGGGCAAAACTCGCCATGATGCCGTCAATTAGGAACTGTCTTATCCAGTTGGTAATACCATCGAAAAGCCAGCTCATCTAATTGTTGCCTCCTTTTTTAGCCGAAAAGCCCTGAAAGCTGAGGCACGAGCAACATACCGATGAGCGCAACGCCGCCACCAGCCATAAGTTGCTTCATGCCCTGTGATTTCGCGCCGGGGTTGTCATTGCCGTAGCCTTCGAGAAGATTGATTACTCCCCAAACGCCAAGACCGCCGCCGAGTGCGATTACCAATGTTTGCAATACTCCTACTGCGCTGTTGAAAAATTCCATTAAGAAAGCCTCCTTAGATTTTTAGTTTTTTTGTGGTGCTGTGACATATAAAAACAAGGCTCGTGAAAGCCTTGTGCCGGACATGAAAAAGCCGCCATCGGGTAAAGAAACTCGTTGCTACCGAATGGCGGTCATGGGGTGGATGCCCGATGCTGGTGTTGATTGGGGCAGTCCAATATTCAGTTGTAGGTGTATCGTGTTTGTTGAGTTCTGCATAAATATTCCAAAACTGCATATAATAAATGTGTATGCCCTTTTTGAATGACTAAATTCGTCAAGATTCGGCAGTAAATTTATCTGCTTGTCGGCATATACTAATTACATAATAAGTTTTGGAGGAGGGTAAAAATGAGAGATAGGTTCTTGTTTCTAAACAACTCAGAAGAAGAACTACGCAAGATTTCTTTTGATACTAATGAGGTAATGTACGCAGTTCGTGATTCACAAAGCAAAAGAGAAACTGCTTTGGTTGTTAGTGATAGGAATAAGAGGGTTAGCATAGGTTTCCATGAAGAACCGTCTTTTTCATCCCACAACAATGAACCTTTCTACGTCATTAGAAATGTTGCAGAAATTAGTTAGATGTTAATTGTCTTGCTTTGAAACATCAATTTCCGCTACAACATAGACATCATCCTTTCGCAATTTTGCTCGTGAGTTCAAATACTTACCGACATCAAAGTGCTGTTTGGGGTCATGGTCGGAAAGAAAGCGGTAGTTTGGGTGTTTTTCAATGTTGTACTTCCGAGATAAAAAGGGGCGTTCGCCACGCACTTGGAGTATGCAGCGTTCGCCGTCCATAACCGCAATTTCGTCCACGGACATGAGTTCCTTGCCTAACTTTTGGAAGTTCTGACCGTGGGATTCTTGACTGCCCTTGCTAATGGAAGTATTGAACATATCAATCGTTTCCTTGCCGAGCATTTTGCTGATTTCTTCCAACGTGGTCTTTTCCTTGCCTCCAAGAAACAGGGTGGTGTCCATGTTGCCGATTATGGTGTCCATGTTGTCCTTGTAAATCGCTTTTAACTGGCTCTGTGCCTGTAAAATCACACAGGCAGAGATTTCTCGGCTGCGGATTGTGGCTATCAACTTCTCAAAGTTGGGAATAAGGCCAATATTGGCAAACTCATCCAGCAAAAAGCGGCAATGAACAGGCAACCGTCCATTAAAATCGTTGCCGGCACGGTCACAAAGCAAGTTGAAAAGCTGGCTGTAAAGCAAAGCCACAATGAAGTTAAAACTACTGTCGGTGTCCGAGATTATGACGAACAGGGCGTTTTTCTGCTTGATGGTTTCTTCTTCGCCAGTATCAGAATTGATTTTCTTGTAACCGCCAAGATTATCAAGTTCCAATTCGTCCTCGCTCATCAAATCACGAACCTCAGCAATATCAAAGGGTGCAAGCCTCGCACCGCATGAAATGAGTATGCTTTTGGCTGTTTTGCCCGCCGCTAATTTGTACTTCTTATATTGCCGCAGGGCAAAGTGTTGTGGCGCACGTTCTTCCAATGCCTCAAAGAGATAATCAATGGAATTTTTGAAATTTTCGTTATCCTCACGGACTTCCATTTTGTTAATCATCTCTACAAGGCTGTTCATGTTCTGCTCATGCGGCGGGGCTTCATAATGGATATAGCCGATAAGTGCTTGATACAAGAGTTTTTCGGCTTTCGTCCAAAATTCATCGCCGCCCTTGCCGTCACCTTTCGTATTTTCGATGAGAGCCGTCACGAGTTTAAGAATGTCTTTTTCACTACGGATATAACTGAAAGGGTTGTAACGCATGGACTTTTTGAAGTCTATGGTGTTAATGACTTTGATACGATACCCCCGCTTTTTGAGTAACGTGCCAACTTCGGACAGGATACTTCCCTTTGGGTCGGTGCAAATAAAGGAAACAGGAAAATCCTCTGATTCGCATTGCATCAAGTTAGGCTTGACGAAAAAGCGGGTTTTACCCGAACCACTACCGCCGATTACTAACACATTTTTGTTACGAGCGTATTTTACAGGCTTTGGGCGGCTGTTCATGGTAAGGCTTTCCGTTTGGGTCAAGATGATGTTGTTCTTGGGATTGGGGTCAATATACGGTTTAATGTCTTTTTCCGTACCCCAACGTGCCGAGCCGTACTCTACATCTTTGCGGTACTTCTTGGCGTTTCTGCCACGAACATAAACCACTAAACGCATGAGTGCGGCGGCGGCAAGAGCCAGTACAAAGTCCGGCACAGGGATTTCAAAAGGCAGGGCATCAAGGGGCAGGGTCGGGATAACCACTAGTATGATTACAAAGATAATCACATAGGGCATATTGAGCAGTAGCAGCTTTTTGATTTTCGCCGTGTCTATAACTCCACCCCCCGATTCTTGCTCTTGGTAATATCGAGGACTTGGTTTTTGACCTTTTCCATAAGGTCACGCAACATACCCAGCATCGAGGGCTTTTCAGTAGTCCTTGCCATTGTCTTTGCGGTGTATTCGTTGAACGCCGCAGTTATGGCATCAGAATCTCGTGCCTTAAAGAAAACAAGGTGTTTAGGGTTAGTTTCGGTGGCATCCTTAACCACGGCAAAGTCCACGCCGTACTTTCGGGCGATGCTCTCAAAGTCCTTGATGTTCTTGTCGCTGATTTCGATATTTGTTACACCATGCCCTTGCCCAACAAGCTGTTTGACAGTCTGCTTGCCTTTACCCTCGTAGTTTTTTGGGGTTGTGGCTTTCTTGGCACACGACATAAACAGTTTCATGGCTTTGGCAAGTGTTTCCGAGGTCAGCTTGCCGCCTTTGATAACAAGGCAAACATTCTTCTCGTTTATTTGGTCGTTATCTACAATATAAAATCACATCCTTTCGCATAAAAATGGCCGAGAAGATAACTCCCAGCTTATGCCCCTACATCGTCAAAGCTTATCTGCCCGCCGTTACGTTCCACTTCCGGCAATACACCGTGGGTTTTCAACAATCCGTACAGCCAATATCTGCCCTTTGGTGTCCAGCAAGTGTGAATGAGGGTAGTCATGCCGTTTTTGGTGTAGGTATTCGTTACGGTGTAGCCGTTGCCTTGAAAATCCTTGTAGAGCAGCCACGTTCTGCCGATGCGGTATTGCACACGGAGGCGGTGCAAGAGCCGATTGAACGCCACAGCACTCATGCCGTAGTCTTTTGCGATAATGGAAACTTGAACAGCATCGGGGCATTGCAAAACAATGTCGTGATACAGGGCTTTGGGGGTCAGTTGTGCCACCCTGCGGACAAGTGCGGTGTTACGGTTTTGCTCGGCGGCGAGATTACGGAGCAATTCGGCGTTGTATTCGCTGTCCTCTTGCATACGCCGCAAAACTTCTTCGCTGATATACGCCCCATGCTTGCGGATGGTGGGTAATACTTCATCAAATACCCACTTTTCAAAACGCTCGGCGGCGGGCAGCTTAGAGCGGATGATGAGGCGGTATAAATCGCCTTCGGGAATGAAGTTATAGGATTGCATACCGCTCGTGGAGGGGAGGTCACGTTTCAGTACCCCCCTGCAATGTCTTATGATTGCGGCTTTCGGGTTGGTGTACCCAAGCGTTTTCGCACACTCGGTTGCGGGGAAAAAGGGCTTGCCGTCAATCATCAGCACTCCCAACTGTCCGAACTCACGATTTTCAAATACTTGCATTGTATCTTGCATAGATTTCCTCCCTTAAAATGAAAATGCCGCCTCTTTTGGGCGGTCAATGGTTGATTTGTTTATGCTGTTTTGCTTTATCGCCAGCACCGTGTCGGCGTAGTCCTTGCCGATGGGCGGCGGTGCGGTTGTGATTTTAATGTGCGAATACCGCTTGTCGCTCAACAACTCTGTGATTATGCGGTTTGTGGCATCATGCCCTGCTTTGTCGTTGTCGAGGCATAGCTGGATGCTCGTGATTTGCGGGTTGCGTTCCAAAAAGCCGTTTAGTGCAGCAGATGAAACGCCGCCGAGAGATAGCCTGTACCCATCCCAGCCAGTTTGCCCCATGTCATGGATTGAGGCGTGAGCCATACAATCAATAGGGCTTTCAAACAGGGCAAGAGCAGACCCGCCGTGTCCGTTGAGTTCAATCGGGGGAATGGAAAAACTAAATTGCTTGTTACTGCCGGACACATCTTTTTTCAAGTCCTCTGTAATCCCTCGTTCACAAGCGAATCGGGCTTTACCGTCCTCGTCTTTACCGACAAACACGCATCTGTGCTTGTTGCTTTCGTAGAGCAGCCCCGCTTTGATACAACGGTAAATCACATCACGCCCGATACCGCGCCCCCGCAAATACGCCACAACTCTGTCGGCGTTCCTGTTTGGTTTGGGTAGGGTAAATGACTTGGGTGGTGCTGGCGGCTTTATCGGTGCTTTCCGTTCGGCTTTGTATTCTGTTATAGCGTAGCCGCTCGTCAATGATTGCACCGCATCCACAAAATGAACGCCTCTCACTTTCATAAGGAAGTCCAACGCTGAATACCCACCATATTGTGTAGAGTGGCGAAACCACTTGCCGTTTGAGATTTTCAGACTATCATGCTCAACCATTTCGTGCTGGCCGGCTCTGCCTTTGCTTTTGCGGACATTTGACGGCTCGTAAGTAAGCAGATAGTCCAGTAGGTCAACGCTCCGTGCTTGCCGTATTTGTTCCTCGGACAATTTCGGCATCGCCTACCTCCCTTGCGTTCGGCGGCGGCATTTTCAAGCATTTGCCGTCACTTGTAAGGCAGACAGACCCAAAACCCGCAAAGGCACAACCGCTACACTTGCGTTTATAACCTTTTGTATACGGTGATGGTGCGTGTCGGTGCGGCTCTGCCGCCGTCTTGTGCTTATTTCGCCTCGGCATAAAATTCCTCCCTTTGAGTGTGTGATAATGAAACGAACGCCTCGGCTAATGCGGGGTTAAACTGCGTACCCGCTCCGTCTTGTATGTGTCGGAGTGCCTCATCCGGCGGCCAGCTACGCTTGTACTGGCGATTAGGGCTGATTAAGGCTGTGTACACATCGCAAATAGCGGCGATTTGAACAAAATCGGGGAGTTCGGCGGCGTTCATGCTCCAATAGCCCTGTGAATCCCAGCGTTCGTGATGAAAAAGAGCGATTGTCCTCGCCATTACCCCAAAATCGCAGGGCATCCGTCTAAGGATATTTGCACCCCATATTGTGTGGGTTTTCATCAAGGCAAACTCGGCAGGGGTTAGTGCCGTAGGCTTGCCTCGGATATGCAGGGGAATCATTATTTTCCCGACATCGTGGAGGGCGGTGGCGTAGCCGATTTGCCTTGCAGTTTCCGGCTCAATGCCGAATGAAAGTGCCAAGACTTCCGCAAGCCCAGCCGCCGCCCTGTCCTCGTTGTAGTTTGTCATGTGCAGCTCTCACATCCTTTCAAAGTGAAAACGCCCTGCGATTGTTCATGCAGGGCGTTCAGCTACTTGGTGCGTATCAATGCGTTTTCCTCGGACTGGCGGCGTATAATTTCACGCTGTTGCTCAACGATATACTTGTAAAAGCGGTTCTTTTGCTTTTGGCAAGCATGGAGGAATCTGACCGCCACCTTATACTTGTGGACTTCGATTTCCTCACCCTCGTCCAGCGGTTGCGCCTCAATATCTGCCCGCTCGTGCCGCATAACCTCGGCATCAACAGTTTCTTCCGTGCCAATGTCAAAACAAAGGGTTAGTTTTTCGCGGATTGCAAAGTTCTCATTTGTAGTGAACAACATTCCGCCATCGCTGAAATTTGCCATACGGCACAATATCGGCGGGGGTGGCTCGTCATTGCTGTCCGTCACACGCCGCACCATGACAGGCAGAGAGCATTGCAAGCGGTAGCAGTCACGCCGTTGGTCGGCTTTGATGTTACCGACACGCCGCATCTTGGCGAACATGAGATTATCTCGCTCGACCCGCTCAACAAATTGCACAGCCAGCGAGAACATACGAGATTTGGCGAAAAGGTACATTTGAATCGCTTTGCCTCGTGGCAGGGGGTAGTGATAGCCTCGGTGAATAGGCATTTTAATAAGGAAACACCCATCGGGCAGCACTTCCTCTACATATGACCCCAGCGATACACGCCCTTGCACCTCGCTTGCACCGCTTAATCGCTCGATTTCAAGCAAAACTTTCATATCAGCCACGATTTCGATATGTTCTTGCTTGGATTGCTGTTTTGCCATATCTGACCTCCTTTCGGGAATAAAAAAAGACCCGATTGATAGATGGTGATAATCAACCGAGCCTGTTTTGCGTTTTTGGGCATTGCAAAGGGCATGGTGTCGGATAACGCCATGCCCTTTGTCATAACCAAAAGTTGTGTTTATCCTGTTTTTTCAAAGTACATCGCTAACGCCTTTTCTACGATGTCCTGTACCTCCTTTGCGGGTTGATTAGGCTTGAAATACTTGGAATACACATCCTTGCTGACCTTAACCGTGGGTGTGCGGTTTGGTTTTGGGTTCAATGCACCCGATAGAATACGCTTGATTGCATCATCATCCAGCCTGTCTTTTGCCGAATACTTACGGAGCATATCGGCTTTTTTCATATCAACAGATAATCCATACCGTTCTATGCAATTTGCCAATAGGCTTTGTTCGGACTCATGCAGATACGATATTGTGACGGCAGGGATAAACGCGATTGTGCCGTAATCAAGGTATTCTTTCAGCCTTACTATAAGCTGATTTACTCGCAGATAACGGGCAACTGTGTCTTTGGAAAGGCTGTATGTTTCACCTACTCTTGCCATTGAAGTCAACTTATTCGCAACTTGCGAAGAAGTTTCATCAGCCCTGCTATCATGCGGGTTTTCGAGCATTTCTAACTGTTTAATTATGTCATTTCGCTTGCCCTGTGAGAACATCTTAGAATGGTGCAGGGCAATGACCGCCGCCTTTTCCGAGTGGCACATTTCAGAAAATGACCGCTGGATAAGGTTCGTTTCGATAACATAAACCATTGCATCTGCATCGCTGATGTTTTCAAGGATGATAGCGGGTACATCTGAAAGCCCAGCCAGTTTCGTTGCCTCTACACGATTATGCCCCGACAAGATTTCAAGGATAGTGCCTATCCTACGGACGATAATCGGCACGAGTACGCCGTTTGCCTTTATGCTGGCAACCATATCGTCCATCCGCTCTCCCTCATGTAAGCGGAAACGGAATCCATCAAATGGGGTTAGTTGTTCAATGGGAGTGGAGGTTATGACCCGCTTGTTGGTAGGTTGCGTTCCTATAATCGACGTTGCTTGCTCCAATGGATTGACCCCATCGTTGAGTAAGAACAAATCGTCAAGGTTCTGCAAGCGTGGCTTGGCTTTGAGTTTATCGGGCATGACCGCACACCTCCAATGCAAAATTCGTGTAGGCATGAGCGGCTTTGCTGTCGGCTTGGTAGTCCAAGATGCTACGGCTTGCGTAATTTGCCTCGCCGACCTTTACCGTGCTGGGGATGATGGCATTAAACATCTTGATTCTGTCACCGCAAAAATCGTCCAGCAGAGCCTTTGCCGAATGGAAAAGTCTTGTCCGTTCATCGCAGATAGTGAGCAGAACACCCGCTATCTCAATCCGCTTGTTGATTTTCCGCTTTACCTTGAATATGGTACGCATTAAATCGGTCAACCCGGTAGCCGACCACAACTGAGGGCTAACAGGGATAATCACTTCATCACAAGCGGCGAGTGCGTTGATGGTGAGTAAGCCGAGGTATGGGTTCGTGTCTATAATAATGAAGTGGTAGTCACCCCGCAGGGGTTCAAGCAACTCCGACAAGGTATGTTCCCCGCCCATTTCGTCACGCAGATTGATTTCCGCTACGGATAGGTTTATGTCGCAGGGGATGATGTCTACCTTTTCGCCGTGTTGGATGTACTCGGCTTTGTCGGGCAGAAGTTCGCCGTCCATTATTGCAGTCAGTAGGCTGTGCATAGACAACGGCAACTCGGCGGGGCGTTCGATGCCGAAACTCATTGATAAATTCGCTTGCGGGTCAAAATCCACCAAAAGCACCTTGTAACCCTGCTCTGCCAATGCGAAACCCAAATTGCAAGCGGTAGTGGTCTTGCCTGTGCCACCCTTTTGGTTGGCTACGGTTATGATTTTGTTTTCCATATCTCAAACCCTCCTATTATTTTTTTGAATTGTTCTGAATTTGTCCGATACTCAATAAAGCGTGGGGTAACGACAAATTCTAATAGGTATGGCTTGGGTATAAGATACTTGGGGTGGGTCATAATTGACTTGATTGCCCCTGCTTTTAGCAATTTCAAAACCGTGCTTAGTTCCAGTCCTGTCATTTCCGTAATGTCTTGGGATGTCAGCAAATCCTCGTACCCTGCATAGATATAGTTGAAGTAATCCGCTATATCCGATTCTTGCCCCGCTAAAACCAGTTGAGCAAAGCATTTGCGGGTACTTTGTTTGTGGGATGTGACTGCTCCGTGGGGTATCATACTACCGACTTGCTCTCGGCGGCGAAGATAGGTAATGACATCATCAAGGGCGATTTTGTACCGCCATGTCTGCTTGCCTGTGTCCTCTGCTGGGATAATCCCATGCTCTACGAGATACCTTGCACTCCGCTTGGCTATCCTGCATATCCTGTGCAGATGGTCGAGGCTGATGTGGGCGGGGTACTGCTCCCGCAATGATTCATACATTTCTTGTTTCATAGCGTCCTCCAAAGGTTTATTTGTCAATAGTAGGCAGACGCTAATTTGTGTGTTTCATAAAATGTAGTGAAATGTTTGCCATTTTTCCAACGAGGCAAAAATCGTGATGCCGTTCGTGTCGCACAAAATATGCGGTGGATTGAGTGGACAATGTTTGCTCGATGTTTGCTAAACGTCCAAAAAACATTGCTAAATCGGGCTGAAAGGACATTGGGGTTCGAGCCGCATGATTACTGCTTTTACACGAACAAAGACCGCTCAAAGCCAGTTTTTACTTGACTTTGCACGGTCTTTAACTTACACTCAATTCCATGATGATGACCTATTTTCCAAACAGCATAGAAAACTTGAAAACCGCAGAGGTGAAAGCCTCCAGGGGTTCGAATCCCTTGCTATCCGACCTAAAGGCCTACAGATGCAGCAATCTGTAGGTTTTTTATTTAAAGGATACGAAAGGGGTGTTTCAATGATTCGTGTTTATTTGGACAATTGTTGTTTTAACAGACCATATGACGACCAACGTTACTTAAAAATTGAATTGGAAACTAAGGCAAAATTAAAAATACAAGAACTTATTGTTAACGGTGAATTGGAATTGGCAATTTCATATATTTTGGAACAAGAAAACGATGATAATCCCTTTTTGGAACGTAAAGCCATTATTGATGATTTTTTCAAATATGCGATCATTAATATTAATGAAAGCCAAGAAATTATTAAGATAGCTAACGCGGCGATGGCTGCAGGTCTAAAAGTATAATAACATAAATCGACAACGGTCGACAAAAGTGATAAAATAAAAGCATGGCATATGACGCGAAATTTCGGGGTCGTGTGTTGAAATACATCGACAAAGGTCACACAGTACAGGAAGCAC
>WRAI01000007.1 GCA_009780275.1 Oscillospiraceae bacterium
AATTTATATTTTGTGTATAAGCCCCTCAAACCTAGTGTTTGCAAGGGGCTTGTCACTAGCCCGCTCCTAGTTCAATCTGCGTTTAACTGCTAGGCAGCGAGTAACTCAATGGCGGTTTTGAGTTCGTCAAAGGTTTTGTGCGTGTAGAACCGCTCCCCAACATCGCCAGTTTGATGCCCCATCATGAGGTCGATACACTTTTTATTTGCCCCTGCGCTGTCAAGGCGTGAGCGGAACGAGTGACGGCACTCATGCGGTGTGTGTTGTATGCCCGCCGTGTCCATGACGTTTTGCCAAAACACCCGATAGGTTTTATCCCCGCATTGCTTGCCTTTGTACGAGAATAAATACTCGCCGTCCTCTTGCATACGCGCCTCGACAATGTGACGGATTTTCGAGTGGATAGGCACTTTACGGTCTTTGCCCGCTTTGGTTTTTGTACCACCCGTGATTATGCCGTTTTCAAGGTCAATGTTTTCCTTGCGAAGTGCCAACATTTCCGAGATACGAAACCCGGTATAGAGCAAGAACAACACCGAGTCAACCCATGCTTGCCCCTGCATGGCCCACATTGCCGTGATTTCCTCATCGGCAAAAGGCTTGCGCTTTGAAGTTTGCACGGCGGGCGCGGACGTGAGCAAAGGCGCATAGTTGCGCGTGATAATGTCTAACTCTAACGCGAACTTGCCAATATGCCGCCAGTAGGTTTTGATGTGGTTTTGCGCCCCGTAGCCGTAGCCGCAGTTGTCGATAATGCCCTGCATATGATACGCCTTGATATTGACATAGCGTTGCTTGTGGAGTGCCGCGCAATGGTTGTATGCGGACGTCATCATGCTCAAAGTGCTTGGCGTTGTTTTGGGGGCTTTGCGGTCTAGCCACAAGCTGAACAATTCGGCAAGCGTTATATTGGCTTTGTCAACGTCCCACGGTTCATTGTTGTATGCGGCGAGTAATATCATGCCCTCCTCTCTTGTTGTTACATAGGCTATGATTTGGTAAATCGGGTGTCCCTTTTCATTAAAGCCTACGGTTTTCCGCACTTGGTAAGGGCGGCGGCGGTTGCCTTTTAGTTTGGTAACACTACCATATCCGTTGGGATTTCTCATCTTTTGAATACCTCCAATTTGTAGTGGCCTCTGACGTTCCGCGCCGTCACCCTGCGGGTGACTATGCGAAAGTCGACGGCATTGTCAGTTCCAAAAGCTGACACTATTATAGCAAAAAGCCCGCACCATCGCAACGATGGGTCGGGCTTTTCGGCAAGTAAGCGGATTTTGTCCCTAATCGATGCCGAGTAGGTGTGCCGCGAGGCTCAGACAACACGCACAAACTTTGTGATTTGTCAAGCGTGGGATGCCCCGATGTACTCGGCAAAGAGTTTGGGGCTGATGTGGTAGTCGTAGGTACTGCCCGATACTTTGGTGGCGAACCCGAACGGCGCAACGCCGTTTTGTAACGCCATGCGGATAAACTGCTTGGCAAGTCCAGGCAAATAACGCGCGAGGATAGGTCAATGTTCGTGCAGTTTTGTCAAGGGGGTAAATTAGATATTTTTGCATTTTCTCTTGCAATTTTGCTGTAAACACTATATAATGTGCTTGTCGACAAGTCAGCGACTAGATACGGAGGATACACACATGATAAAGCGTGAGGCGAATTTTGATGTATACATAAATGGACTGCTCACCGCCGCAAAAATCGAATTTTCGGTACAGGGCAGCACCGTTCTTGACATAGACAACGCATTAAAAACGGCATCTAAAAGACAAACAGGCAAGGGCGGCTATCCCGAATTTGTCGCGGTAGTAGGCGAGTTTGTTTTGGTGGGTGAAAACAAGCCCGAGCGTAGCCTGCTCTGCCAACGTGACAGCGAGGGCAATATCTCGCTTGAAGTCAAAGCAACCGAGGACTATGCCGTCAACGGTGCGCTGTGGTATGCCAAGCACATTGTCGAAAATACAAGCTATAAAAAAGTGTTTGCGTTCGGCAATGCGGGCGATAGCAAGCACCATATTTTGCAACCGCTTTTTGTTGGCATAGACGGCGTCGTCGAGTTAGACGAGGTGCAAACTTTCGAGAATTTCTCGGCTGAAAATATCGAAGAATACTACCGCCGCATCGTACTAGGCGAAACGCCGCCCGAAGATATACAACTTGGCGAAGTCTTGAAACACGCAAAGACTTTGCACGAATATCTACGCACATTTGGCAGTTTGGGCGAGGACGAAAAGCCGCTCGTTGTGTCAGCTATTTTGCTTGCCTTGCGTGAAGAAAAAGAGAAGAATTTTCAACTCGATTCGCTCAATGGTGACATACACGTCACAGATGGCAGCAAGCTATTCAAGGCATTAGAAAGCTGTTTTGCTCGGGCGCAAGTAAGCCCTCAAACCAAACGCGATAGAATACTCAACCAGTTCACGCTTATCAAAGACCGCCCCAAACTCAACGCAAAAGTAAAAACGCTAGGCGATAAAACGCCGCTCCGCTATTTTACCGAATTTATTCGCGAGAACATTTTTAACGCCGTGATTAGCAACTCGGGCGAGGATTTTCTCGGGCGATTTTATAGTGAATTTGTTTCATACTCAGGCGGTGATGGGCAAGCGTTGGGCGTGGTCCTCACGCCCGGACATACTACCGACTTGTTTTGTGACTTGGTGGACTTAAAGCCCGATGATGTGCTGTTTGACCCTTGTTGCGGCACGGGCGGCTTTTTGGTGGCGGGAATGTATCGTCTGCTTGAAATGGCAGCAGACGAACACGCCAAAAATCATGTCAAGGCAAATCAAATTCACGGCGTGGAAGATAGAGAAGATATGTTCGCCATTGCCACCACGAATATGATTTTTCGCGGTGATGGGCGTAGCAATTTGCAATGCGGCGATTTTTTCACCTTTGAGTCGTCCAAATTGCAAATTGACACCGAGGCAACGGTGGGGTTGATGAACCCGCCGTATTCGCAGGGCAGCAAAGAACACCCCTCGCTGTATGAAATTTGCTTTATTCGCCACTTGCTGGATAGCCTTTTGAAAGGCGGCAGAGCGGCGGTTATTGTGCCTGTTTCGACCATGATTGGCAAGTCAAAGGAGGAGAAAGAAATCAAAAAAGAGCTACTCAAACGCCACACATTGGAGGGCGTGATTAGCTGTAACAAAAACACATTCTACGGCGTGGGGACTGTGCCGTGTATCGCCGTGTTTACTTGCGGCAAGCCGCACGACAAGAACAAAATCGTGAAATTTATCAACTTTGAAGATGACGGCTTTGTGGTCAAAAAACATATTGGATTAGTTGAAACGCCCCGCGCTGTTTCGCAAAAGAAATTACTGCTTGATTGTTGGCATGGTCGCACCGAGGACGTGCCGAGCAAGTTCATGGTGCAAACGAAAATCGAGGACACAGACGAGTGGATTCATGCGTTCTATTACTACAACGACGAGGTACCCACCGAGCAAGATTTTATGAACAGTATCGCGGATTATTTGACATTTGAGTTTAATATGATAACGCATGGACGCGGCTATCTCTTTGGGGAGGGCGGCGATAATGCTTGACTTGAAAAGCAGGGAGTGGCTACCCTTTTTGCTGTCTGATATTTTTGAGATAAAGCACGGCAAGCGACTAACAAAAGCAGATATGAAAAAAGGTAGCCGTCCATTTATTGGTGCAACGGACTCTAACAATGGTATTACTAACTTTGTGTCAAATAGCAACTCGTCTTTAGACAAAGAGGTGTTGGGGGTCAATTATAATGGAAGTGTTGTTGAAACATTCTACCACCCTTACGAGTGTGTGTTTTCAGATGATGTCAAGCGATTTGTAATCAAAGCAACTTCGCTCAGTCGGCAAATCTATCTTTTTCTGAAGTCGGCAATCATCCAACAAAAAGTGAAATATGCCTATGGCTACAAATTTAATGAACAACGCATGAGTAAGCAGTCTATCTTATTGCCAACAGACGAAAGCGGCAATCCTGACTGGCAGTTTATGGAGGATTATATCCGTGAGCGGGAGGAGGGTTTGGTGCAGCAGTATATTGCCCATGCCGAACAGATTTTGCGCGCGTGTGAGGTGGGTGAGGTTGCACCGTTGCGGGATAAGGAGTGGGGTGAGTTTGTGTTGGGCAAAGAGTTTTCGATACAATCAACCTCCAGCAGTATTGACAAAATCAAATTAACCGAAGGTGAGGGCAATGCCCCCTACATCACGCGTACAGACAGAAACAACGGCATAGATAGCTTTGTGCGTGAACAAAAGGGCTATGATGTTGATTGTGGAAATTGTATTACGATAGGGCTTGATACGCAAACGGCGTTTTATCAACCCACCGCTTTTTACACAGGACAAAACATACAAGTTTTGCGTAGTGAATGGTTGAACTCTCACATCGCAAAATTCCTTTTGCCTTTTCTCAAAAATGCGCTCTCTATTTTTAGTTGGGGTAGCACAGGCGCAACATTAACGCGCCTTAAACGAACAAAAATTCTGCTCCCAATGGGCGAAAGCGGCAATCCCGATTGGGCATATATGGAGCAATATGCAAAGGTTATGATGGGGCAACAAGTGCGAGAGTACTTGGCGTATGTTGCGAGATAAGCGGTATCTTTCATGAGTAAACTTTTTCGTTGGAATATGCTGATTACTTCGTTTATTCCCCTTTGGATATCAATTCTATTTGTTGTATTTGCCGACAACCGACAAACTGATGGCTCAACATTAAGGGCGATCGTCGAAAACGGAAATATCCAAACATATTTTTCTCTTATCCTTGTCTGCGTAGTTCTTTTTAGCACAACTTGCGTTGTTTTGTTTTTGTTAAGCAGTTGCAAGCAGAATAGGATTAGTGGTGTTGGGAAAATTACACATGCACGCAAATCTACAACTTTGGCAACTGACTTTTTGCTTACTTACATCATGCCGCTTATTGCCTTTGATTTCACAAGAAACCGTGACATTGCGCTCTTTTTAATCTACTTTGCATTGATAGCTTTCTTGAATATAAGAAATGGAAATGTGTATACGAACATTTTGTTTGAAGTTATGGGATACAAGATTTTTAGTTGTGATATTGAACGAAAAGTGGCAGGAAAAAAATATGATGTTCCTTCATGTGTTATTATTAGTAAGAAAGATTTAGTGGGACAAGTTGGGCAAGATTTTTCATATTTTGATTTTAACAATGACACATATTTACACTTGCAAACGCCAAAGGAGAAACGCTGATGGATAAAGCATATCTAGAAAAATGCTTGCATAGTGCCGCAAATAATTTCGTTTGGAACCTCTATTTTTTCAATCGAGGGCGCAAACCCAAAAATGGCACTCGACCATACGAAGCTCATAGAATAAGATTTTCCAATAATGCACATTTAGTTTCTTACATGGGTGAGGTTCTGAATGCCGTAAATCATTTTCAAATTGCCCCTCTAAGCCAAGTTGAAATCTACAACGGTTTTAACACAAAATGTTCATGTGATAGACTTGCCATTAATGATGAGATAATAGAAGAATGCTTTTCTTCATTTAGAAATAGTTTGACCAATTCAGCTGAAGGCAACCTTAAGGATTCTTATCATGGTTACATATTGGAGGGGCAGCCACAAAGCGGAGCAGATGGTGTAGCTGTTACACTTATGAAATTTGCAAATCCCACGGCGAAATTGAAAGGGCGAAAAAGCACTTACTTCAAGAAATGCGATAATAATCTTTTGGGTGAAATCACAGAACAATTTTTTAAAATGTATTTGACTATTGATGCGATTTTAATTGAGGAAAATCGATATGTCTTTAATCATGCCTTTGAAAAGGTTTTCGATATGGAACAAACTTTTCAAAAGGTGAAAGCAAAAGCAATTCAAGCCATTGCAGACTCGGGCTTTATATCAAACCCTGATACTTTTGCAGACTACGCACAAAGCACAAACGCTAGAACGTTTGTGACGCTTGATGATGAGCGGATGCAACGCGCGGCAAAAGGTGATGAACGAGTACAGATTGGTCGATTTTCATGTAACGGTGAACGCTGACGGCTTGTTTGAAGTATCAACAGAAGATGAAACAAAGAACTTGCTAAAGTATCTTTGTTACAAAGCCTTTAAGGAGGCAGAAACAAACACAATTCTTGAAGGGAATGTATCACCCCTAACCATCGAAATCCCCACATAATTCAGTCACTTCGGGGCAAAAAATCATCGCGCAAAGAGGGCAGCTTTGCTACCCTCTCTATAATGCCTACCGCTCCATTTCGTGCGCCGTGGTGCGCTGTTCGGCTTGCATGATGTCGTACACGCCGCGCTTGATTTTGTAGGCGTTGTCGGTTTCGCGTTTGAGGGTTTGGTACTGTTGATTGAGGGCTTGCTTGTCGGCAAGCAACCGCTCCCGCTCCGTGCGCCATGACTTGATGGGGATAACTTTTCTGCCGTTGAGGTGGCGGTCAAGGTAGGCTTTTGATTGTGGGGATTTCGTCTTGCGATATGCCGCCGCTTGCGTGAGGTGTTCGTCCAAAGCCTTTAGCCGCCGCTCGATGGGCTTTAGCTTGTCGCGGAGGTCAAACTGAGTCGCGTACATCTGCGTGAGTTTTTCATCCAGTCCCGCCATGTCGCGGATTTTGTTGCCTTGCAAAAACGCCAAAATCTCGGCGGAGTATTTCAAGTGGCGTAGCCCACTTCGGCGGTTGAAAATTGCTTGCATGACTTCGGCAAGGCTTGGCTCTTTGGGTAGTTCGTTTAGCCATTTTTGGAGTTTACCAATCTGTGCTTTGAGTTGGCGCAAATTCTGATTTGTGATTTCGATTGCGCGATTGATATTGCCGCGCTCGGTGCGAATGCCCTTTCGCTCCATTTGGTGCGCCGCCGTGCCGAGGTGAACAGTCGGCACTTTGTCTATGCCCTGCCGTTCGTAGCTCCGATGGTCTACGCGCTCGGCGTGGTTGTGGCGTTCGAGTTCGGCGTTGACGGCAACCGCCCAACCCTCCCGCCAAACTTCGGCTTTGGTCTGCTCGTTCCAATCGGTGGCGGGGATTGATTTGCATTTGTATTGTCGCGTTTTTTTGTTGTAGATTTTCTCGCTGTTCTTGTCAAGGATATACTCCTTTTTCTGTTTGCCGCCCCACTTTCCGCACGGCTCGATGGGGCGGGTCGTTAGCATGATGTGGACATGAGGGTTGCCCTTTTTCGTGTCGTGAATGGCAAAATCGGCACACATTCCCACGCTGACAAAATGGCGTTGCACATACTCGCGCACAAGGGCTAGGTTTTGCTCGGCTGTCAATTCTTTGGGCAGGGCAAATTGTACCTCCCGCGCAAGCTGTGAGTTTTTCGCTTTCTCGATTTTCTCTACTGCGTTCCACAGTATGGCGCGGTCTTGATATTCTCGTGGGGCGTGGTCGGGTAGCATTATCTCGGTGTGGGCAACCCCGACCTTGTGACGCCGCCCCCGTCAAGCGGGGTGGCAGGCGCACCTTGCCGTGGCGTATTCTGTGGGCTTGTGGCGTTGTTTTGGGTGTCGGGTGAGGTTGATTTGTCGTAAGGCTTTTCGGGCAAAATCGTTGTCTAGGGTGCGTTTTAGAAAGGCTTGGATTTGGTCGTTGGTGTAGTCTTCGGATTTGGGAATGAGCCCCTCCAAAATTGCCCCGCGCTCGATGAGCCGTTTTGTTCGCGTCTTGCGGTCATGTTCCTTTTGCTTTTTCTGCTTTTCTAGCTGTTCGATTTTTTCCTCTAGCGCGGTGAGTTTGTCGGGTTTGGGTTGTGACATAGTGGTGTCCTCCTAGTGTGTTTTTGATTTTGTTGCAAGGTCATTTTCAATAAGGCGCAAAATACTGTCGTTGATACTTTCTTTGCTTGCTGTGCCATAATACACATTGACATGGTACTTGGTCGTGCGTATTCTCTTGGTGATGGTGGCGTGTGGGGCGGGGCTGTTCTGCATGGGCAATACTCCTTTTGGCATGAGATGAAAAAACGACCTACAGATTGTCTGTAAGCCGTTATCGTGGATTGGTTATTATGCGGTTTGATGTTGGGTACTCTCGGCTTGGGCGGCTCGTTTTCGCGCCATATACCTACGCATACATTCGCGGTCATATTTTCGTTTTTGCTCTAACTTCTCGGCGGCGATACGCTCTTGCTCGACTTCATCGGGTGTCCGCATATCCGGCACGGCGAAATTGCCAATATATTTGAGGTATACATCTACCTGCTGTGTGCGTGTGCCGCGTGGTCTGCCATTCTCGCCCACGCCTTCCGACCATACGCCTTCATGGACTATAATTTTGTCGATAAACTCATTTATCATGGCGTTAGTCAATTCCTCGAAATGAGTATATTTTCTTACCAATGCAAGGAATTTGTCCGTTTTGTCCTTCTCTCGTTCCAACTCGGCAAGTTCTGTTTGTAGTTTCTCATTTTCAGATTTGGCGGCGGCTATTTCTTGGTCGTAGTTTACTGTCATGTCGGCAAAGCGTTCTTCGGTGATTTTTCCGAGAGCCTTGTCCTCATAAAGAGCATGAAAAACCCGCGCAAGGTCGGCAAGCCGCTTGTCATTTTTAGCAATTAGCTTTTTGTGCGCCGCCGTCGTTTCACGCTGTTGGGTGGTGGAGGATTTCCGCAGCTTTTCCAAAAACTCGCTTTCGTGATTGCTGACATAGCCTATTGTCTTTTTCAAAATATCGAGTATAATATCCCTTGTTACCTCTGTGCTGATATGGTGAACTGAACATTTGGATTGAAAGTCTTTTTTGGCGATTTTGTAGGTTGAGCAATGGTAAACATCTGTCCGTTTTTTCTCGGTGGGCTTTCTCGGTTTTGACTGACGGAAGTTATACATCTTTTCGCCGCAATCGGCGCACCACAATAAGCCAGTTAGTGGGTTGGCATAGCCTAGCGTATCAATTCGGCGTTTGGTTTGCCGTAGTTTTTGCACGGTGTCGAACACTTCGCGGCTAATAATGGCGGCGTGGTGGTTTTCAAAAATGAGCCATTCATCTTGCGGCTTTACTTCTGTTTTTCTGCTCTTAAAGTCTACCGTGCGTGTGCGTAAATTTACAAGGTGTCCGCAATACTCCAACGCCCCCAAAATGTTTGCGACAGTTGTGCCGCGCCACGCATAGGGTAGGTCGGGATTATAGTCATTTTTGCGAGTACCATTGCCTTGTCTGCCGTGATAATGTGAGGGGCGTTCCACCTTATCCTCGGCAAGCATTCGGGCGATTGTGTGTATGCCCATGCCGTCCATTGCAAGCTGAAAAATACGGTGCACGACTGCGGTCGCGGGTTCGTCAACTAGCCACTTGTATTTGTCGTTTGGGTCTTTGATAAAGCCGTAAGGCGGGCTGTTAATGGTGGGCTTTCCGCTCTTACCTTTTGCGGTCAATACTGATTTAACTTTGCGGGAAGTGTCGCGGGCGTAAAACTCTGCCATGATTTCACGAAAGGGTATAAAATCGTCCTCACCGTTGGCAGAATCTATGCCATCATTGACGGCAATCAATCGCACCCCACGGCTACGGAACATTTCACGATATAGCCCTGCTCTAAGATAATCGCGCCCTAACCGTGTACTGTCTTTAACACAGATACAATGCACCTCGTCATTTTCGACTTTTTCGATTAACTCCTGCCAGCCTGGTCTGTTCCAGTTCGTGCCTGTGTACCCATCGTCTTGGATATGGGGATATAGGGCGTTAGTCCGTTTCGCTCGGCGTACTCCTCCAATAGCTGCCGTTGGTTGAGAATGGAGTTTGACGTGCCTTGCAGTTCATCGTCTTTGCTTAACCTCTCGTAAAGAATTGTGATTTTCTGTTTCATGGTCTGCTCCTTTTCGGATTTGTGAGATTTGCAGTTTTGGGCTGAAAACGCCGCAAGCCTTGTGAATACTGCGTTTTTTGAGTATGCCCATTTACTACCTTTACACTATCTCACATTGGTTTGGTTGTTGAACACGTTCAAGCTTCCCGAAACGTAAATTTCGAGTGAGGTTGCTATCCTTTTCGCCTCGGCTTCGGGCTGTTCGCACATAAGACGGTGCAGATCGGCAAGCGTGGGTGTTGGTGCGTTTTCGGGGTCTGCGAGGTAGTCACGGTAGATTTCACGGACACAACGGTCAATAATGGTGCGCTCAATGGGTTGCAAGCCGTCCTTGCCCGCGACAATCAACTCACAAAGCGACAGGATAAAGTCACTTTTGAGCGCGACAGGGTTCTCATCGTCCAGTTGACCCGTGAGGGTTAAGTCCATCGGGTTAATGTGGTGCGGGCTGTTGGGGGCGATGGTTATCACTTGCCCGCCGATTCTGCGGATTAGCGGGCTGTATTCACCCATTAAATCGACCACGATAATGCGGTCTTTGGTGGTGAGAAAGGCATTGAGCAATTCGCGTTTGCCCGCGAATGATTTGCCTGAACCCGGCACACCGAGATACAGACCATTGGGGTTGTATTGTCAAGGACTGTTTTTCGGGCATGGAAATACCCCATAGGGTAAAGGCGTGAAAAGCCTTGCCCTATGGGGCTTTGCGTAGATAATATCAATTTTTACGGCGTGGGTCGGCGGTTAGGCGTTAGCGGTGGAAATGCTTATTATCTGCCCACATTAAATAATAATTTGCTCCCATATACATGCGTAAACTATCGTGCTGCCAATATTTCTTGCGCTTGCACAACAAGTTCCTCTTGTAGCTCCTTGCGCTCTTGCTCTACTTGTTCGTATATAGCAACACTTTCTTCTCTTGGGAGTTGCGCATAATAAATTCCCTCATCCCAAAGCCTATGCGCCATAATCCACATTGATGTACGATAATACTCATTGATAAGCTCATTATCAAAACTGAAAATAATGTCGGCATTAAATCGGAGCACAGGTAATTCATCACCCCAAAAACTCTCCTCGAATTCTGCGTTTAGCCTATCAAATGTTTTGCGCGAGATGTTAAACTCGCGAATAAAATTTGCCATTGTCATTCCAAATTCAAGTTCAATATAATCCTCTTGCATCAACTGATTTTGCAAATGAAAATCATCTACCCTATCCTCGCCAAAATGTTCTATGGCATAATCTACAAAATCGACTGGCACGGCATCATAATACATCCAAAATTCAAAGAGTGGTGTCCCAAATAAAGAACACACTAATGGCAACTCATCGCCCTCTGGGAATTCGGGAATCGATACTTCCCAGTCGGGCTCAGGAATGAACTCGTGCTCAGGCACTGACGGCTGTTGAACTTCGGCTTGGTCATCGACAACATTGCCGCCGCAAGCGGTTAATAGGACAGCACATAACACGCCTGCCAACAAAATTGTAAAATATTTTTTCATAATTTTCTCTCCTTTATTATGCTATATTTAGTAGCGTCTTCTGTCATGTCCACCATCGCGTTCAATACGCGCTACGCATGATGTGCTATTGTTTATACATGATGTGGTTCTGCCGTTGTTATCGGCTCTATATCTAGCTTCTTCATCCCAAAATCTGCATTGCGTTGATGATTGAGAACCATCAGTAAACGTGATGCGTGGGTAAAACAGATATAGCGGGTTAATACGATTGGAATATCCTCTGGCATGGGTGCCGCTAGTGTTCCAAATATTTCCACTTGGTGCGTTAGTAACCTCAAAACACAAATGTGGATTGCCGCCTGTATTTCCGGTCGACCCCACACGACCAACAATTTGGCCTGGAACTACTCTGGAACCTACAACAAGGCGAGGTCTATTTGTTCCGGCAACATCTGGATTATCTTGCAGGTGCATTTTGATAACAATTAACTGTCGGCGCGTTACCAAGCAGATAACGTCATCAAGTTCATATGCAATGGCAAAGCCCGTATCGGCACTTGAACTAGTACTACGCCAAACTACTCTGCCATGATAGACAGCACGGATTTCTGTAAATCTGTTTACACCATTCCCTGCAAAATCAACTCCTAGATGGTTTATAGGGTTAACCCCCGGTCTTGGGCCATACCGTGATGATATGCGATTGCGAGGTTCGGCTGACGTTCGGTCGAACATATACCGAATATGGCTTGTAGCAATACGAAATTGAGCTCGCGTGGATTTGGTTGCATTAGTTCCTGTCGGGTATGGCGGCACTCTAAAAAAACCCCATTGCTGAGTTTGCGGAATATTGCCAGTATTTACGCCTAGTGTAATACGCTCACCCGGCGAAATTTTCCTATTGGCTACGGAATGTGATTGCAAACGCATATTACTCCTGCCTCTATTATGAATTACAGCTACGTTATTGGAATTCGTTGTAATCCACCATTCATCGCGCTGGCCATGGCCAGATGAAGCTGTTGTGAAGCGTACATTATTACCCACACTTGCAGCGTTGGCAACCACTCTACGGTTACATGGGTAAGTAAATATATGCCAGTTACTGCCGGTAGTGCCAATTCTTTGAAGCCGAAAAAATTGTGTTCGCACATTAGTCCAACGGTGCGACATAAAAGCAGAGTCTGTGCGATGGTCTGCGAAAAGGCCTGTATTCAATGCCCAAACAATCATTGCTCGTCATCATTTTCACCTTGATTGCTGCCGCCCGGGCGACCTGGCCGATGCCCATGGTTGCTACCACCTTGATCATCATCTTTGTCTTGACTATCTTCGCCTTGGTCGTCATCATCCTGAGCGCCTTGGTGGTCTTCGTAAAAAATATTATCTAAAAGTCTATCGACAGTGCCTGCTCTACCTGGAGCGCCTTTCCATGTTGACATGATGTCGGTAATGTAGAATGCTGTGTTACCATAGTCGTCTATATACCACTCCTGTCTTTGGATAACGAGTATAGCATCATCAAAATGGTATACCAGCGAGTAAAAAGGAGGATTGTCGTACTCGACAACAACATAACCATCGCCATACAACTCTATCATCTGCTCGTATGTGTCTCCTACACGCAGCCCTTTTGGTGTAAGCACCAAATCTCCTGCCAAGCCTGCCAAAACCAACACGCCATCTGCGTTTTCTCTGAAGAAATAACGCGCATTCCTAAAATCTTGTTGTTCTTCCGGCAGTCCAAAGTCATCAAAGCCTGTCGTAATTGTAATTGTGTTGTGTAAAAAATTTGTTGGGTCATCTTTAACCACAAGCCCCGAATGTTCAATGCCAAGCTCATCAAATTTCGCAATGACATCTTCCAACGCCATACCAAAGTAAATGATGCCGGTTCCATCTTCATTTGTCAATGTAGTTACATTTTCAAAGGTTATAGCTTCATTGTTTAAATTGGGCGTTGGTGTTGTGTCAACAGGGTATGCCAGCTCTTGAGTTAAGTCTTCCCCGTCCGCGCCGGGAATGTTTTGCGTACAAGCGATTAAGCTAATGAGTAAAAGCAGTACGAGTAATGCGCATAACAATTTTCTCATAATAATCTCCTCTTAAAAATATGAATTTTGAACAAAGCCTTCTATGTTAGTGTTGCTTATGTTGTCAGTCCTATTCCAATGCACTCTACGAGGCGTTCCCCAATTTCCATCAGCAAGATGTATCACGCCTGTACTCCGATTGAAACTAACCACAATACCAATATGTCCAGTCCATACGATGAAATCGCCAGGCTGTGGCGTGTACTGATTGTTGACTACCTGGGCTCGCGTCCGCCAGCGCCCAACACTCATTGCCATTGCTGGATCACGGAAACTAAGTGATGTTGACCCGCCAAAATAGCCACTAGGATACTGTGACCCACCGATATGAGTGAACCGCCAGCGCCCTGGCTTATGTGTCGGCATACCTGTTGGTGTAACCCCCGATGTAGTACTTATAGCTGCGGTTCGTTGCGCAGCCCAGGTCAAAATGAATGCACACCACGGAGCGTTATAATGCAACCTATGGTACTGGCGGCCATTCGTTTGACCCTCTTCGCCGCGAATAAATGCCAACATCCACCCCCTCGCTCTAGAATTAACAATCGCATTTACATTATTAGCGCGTGATATATAGATCGGGTTTTGAGCGTTGTCACGCGTATTAACCAACGGTCTGACAAAATGAATTTCCCATCGTTGACGACGAATGTTGGCCATGTTGTTGTTATTGCTTAAAAAGATGCGATCGCCCGACGAACTTTTTCCATTGGCATTAGCATGGGATTCCAACCAAATTCCTCTATTTACATTCTGAATATAAAATAATGAGTTGTTATTGTTGGCGTTCACTCGCACAACCCACCATTCGTCACGCTGTGAATAATTAGGACGATTACCAGCTTCAGCCCATGTTTCCACTCTTACGCCGTTGCCGCTGGCGGCAGCAACTAGTCGTCTCCCACCTGGCGTGTAAAGTCGGAAACGAGCATTCATACCAGTGCCACCCACATGCACAAACACCCAATGTTGTCCAGCCCTATTTCGGGTGCGTTGACTAAAATGGGTTGTTGTATGACCTGCATTAGTGGTATTGCTATGATCCATCCAAAGCCGTGAGGTTGAGGACTGAATGTAGTAGAGACCGCCTAGCATATCTTGACCAGTAAAAATCCGTGCCTCTGCTTGTGGCGATGCGATTATGACTATTGACAACAACAAACATACTATCAAAAAGGTGGATAAAACTTTACGCATTTTTATCATATGTGTATCTCCTTTGCAATGTTAATAGTTATATTAGTACTAAACACCAAAACAATTGTCACCGCAACACCCTTTCCCTTCATATTTTTTTGGTATGCTAACTTCGTCTATCACTGGAACCACTCCTCTCGCAATATTATAGTTCTATCGAAATCGATAGTCAATATTGATAATTTCTCCAACGACATTGCCGTCTTCATTGCGAATAAATTCTATGGTACACGTATCGGTGTTGTACCTCAATAAATATTGTGTTGTTTCACGATTGCCCAGCCAAAACGGCACACTATCCCAAGTATCAAGCCCTCTGCGACGATGGAGATAGGCATCACGATAAACCACATTCAACAAATAGCCGCTATTTCGCCAATTTGGCATTTGATTAGGGCGTAAATCAGGCACAAAAGCCGTGCCTTTGATAAAGGCAGAATCTTCGCCAATGAATGGGTGGTCGTAATTTACCTCTATCGTTTGTCCTGTGCCTAAATTGGTCACCCGGAGCGTCATTGCACCCTCAGTATATTGATAGTCAATCTCTACATCATGGCGCGGAATCCACTTGCCGTCGATATAATCGGACTCAACAATTAGTCCGTAGTCGACGAGCTCTCCCCATGTCGTTGCCACAAAGACACGCCACTCGCCATCATTCGCCCAGCCATTATATATGCCGGCATCAAAAGTAACGTCTTGATTTTGTAAAGCGAAGAAGATATATGCATTGAAGCCGGTAGGGTTAGCCCCATGGGAGCAGTCAGATTTTCGCAAACGCGCTTGACTTAATTCAACTACTGTTGTTGCACGGCGAAAGCTATTGTGTATATAGGATACTTTATAAATATAGCCACCACTAAATGGCTCAATACGCCATCCACCAAGCTCATAGCTATCGTCATACGTAAAAAATTCATAGTTTGCACCCAATATTGTGCCATTACTTAGTATGGCATGTGTATAGGGTGTGTTTTTTAGAAATTCCTCAGCCTCCCATTCAGAATATACAGTTTTGATGTATTGTGTATGTTGAAACAAGAATACCGCACCTGGCTCATTTCGCCTAAAAACAGTTTGGTTTTCGCCATCCACTACTATGGCGTTCTCACGTCTATGTGTGCGGTCAATCGCCTCAAATAAGTTCTCGAACGTGCCTATCGAGTGTCCGTTTTCCAAAAACACTTCAAACGAAGTGACATCCAGCGGTTGCGGCGAATTGTCGCTTATTTCTGAACAACCACAAGATGCCAATAGCAATAGTGACAAAAACACAAATAATAGAGAAAATTTTTTCACGAAAAAGTCCTCCTTGTTCCTTGCGGTTGGTGGGGGACAGTCTATGCCATCATGACAGAGTTTTCTAAATATAAATAATTAACTTGATTCTATCACTGTCAAAGACGTTTGTCAATCAAAATTTTTGAAAAAATCGTAAAACTTCTATAAGAAACTCCGCACTCGGATTTTACCCTCGAATGCGGGATAATATAAACTCGCCACCACACGCCCCGCCATTACGCCGAGCGCAGATAACAAAACCACTATACCACACAGACCCCATCGAAAAGGCGGGGCTGGGCAAAATATAATATGAAGTGCAACAGGTGACAACACGGTTGCCAAGGTGTAAAATGTAGTTACCACACAACATTGCAGCACGGAGGCAACCATGAAGTCATATGAACATTTTACCTTAGAAGAACGCGAATGTCTACGCATAAAGTTGAGCGAAGGAAAGAGTTATCGGCAAATCGCCCGAGAATTGAACAGAGATGTGTCCAGTATTAGCCGAGAACTCAAACGAAACAGGAAGAAAGATGGCACCTATAATGCAATTTGGGGACAATCAATGTATCGTTATCGTCGAAAACGATGTGTCCGTCCATATCGACTAGAAACAGACCATAAATTACGGGATTTTGTAACAAAAAGCTTAGATAAATATTGGTCGCCCGAGATTATTGCAGCTAGGTGGCAAGGAAAAGAGTTCAGCCCATCAACAATATATCGAGCTTTGAAACAAAAACGCCTGTTTGGTTATTCAGAACGCACCCATTTACGACGGAGAGGTATCCTCAAATATTGCCGAGGAGACAATCGAACTATTCGCCCAGAGCATACAATACATGAGCGTTCCGACGAGATAAACAACAGACAACGTATCGGTGATTGGGAAGGTGATATAGTGTTAGGCGGTCCGGGAAAAGGCGGTTTGGTAACGATGGTAGAGCGTAAGAGTCGTTATCTGGCAATGGAATTATTGCCTAATAAAGAGGCGGCGACAGTTGAAAAAATCATTTGTAGTCCACTTTGCAAAACGCTACCAATTAAGTCCATCACCTTTGACAATGGCTCGGAATTTGCCAACTTTCGGAAAATCGGAATAAAGCTAAATGCAATCATCTACTTTGCAGATACACGCAGCCCTTGGCAACGCGGCTCGAACGAAAATATCAACGGGCTTGTACGTTTTTTCTTCCCAAAAGGCACGGATTTTCGTACTGTATCACCCGAGAAAGTGGCTCATGCTTTATCACTTATCAACCAGCGTCCCAGAAAATGCCTTGGATGGATGTCACCACTTGAGTTTATCCAATGTTGCACTTGACTTGACTTTTTGCCTGCACCCCCTTTGAACCCCTACGCACCCACGGGACAAGATAACGCGCCGTTATCTTGTCCCGTGGGTTTTGTGTTTTCATGCCAACCTTGACATTTTTTCAAAAATGTGTGTAAGACACAATCCGCCCCATCGTTGCGTTGCTGAAGGCATTTTGGTATAATGGTCATGGCTTTTGAAACTGACAATTTTCACGAAATTGGAGGTTCAAGAGAACATGAGAAATCCGAACGGTTATGGGTCAGTCATCAAGCTACATGGCAACCGCCGCCGTCCCTATCAAGTCCGAAAAACAATAGGTTTAACGAACACTAATGTCACCGCGGAGTAGTTTCGGTGGTGCTTTTACTACAAAATTGTTTATAATGTTCACAAGGACGGTTTGTGGCTGTCCGTGCAGATACTTGAAAGGAAAGAATATATGCGACTCATAGACTTTACCCAAACCAGACCCATAATCGCCGGCGCTATTAAACGCCTGCCGGGCGATCGCATCGCGCCGGCTGTTGACGTGCTGGCCGCTTACACGCAGGGCATTCAAGACTGGGGGCTGCTACCTCAAAACTTTATCATCGCCAAGCAGGTACATGGCAGCGATGTTCGTGTAGTCGTGCGTGGCGACGGCGGCATTGTTGATACAGTTATCACGCAACAGCTGGAATGTGATGGTTTGGTAACGCGTGAAATTGGCCTGGGCGTGGGTATTGTCACTGCCGATTGCCTGCCTGTGTTATTCTTTGACGAGGATGCAACTGTCGTTGCCGCTGCACACGCAGGTTGGCGTGGGCTAGCAGATAGTGTCCTTGCCGCGACGGTCAAGGACATGGGTGTGCTACCCGAGAAACTGCACGCATACATAGGTGCGGCGATTTGTCAAAACTGTTTTGAGGTTGGCCCCGAAGTGGCGGCAGCTTTTGCCGAGAAACACTATATTAAAGGTGGGCGAGATGACCGGTTGCATATTGACCTGAAAGGTATCGCAACGGAGCAGCTGCAAGCGCAGGGTGTAAAGTATATTACAGTATCACCTGACTGCACTTGTTGCTTGCCCGGCGTCTATTGGTCGCATCGAAAACACAGTTGGCAGCGCGGCAATCAATTGACGTTTATTTGCCTTTCGTCTTGAACATAACGGCACGCCATTTCGATAATTCTCGTATTATATTTTGCGCGGCAGGCAGGAGCACAGCGTTTGCGACTTCTGTATTTTTCGGCATGGCTGCAAGATGCTATAAATATGCCGGCTTTACTTTAAAATTGCTTGGGATTTCTAAAAAAATGGCTACTGCACCTCTCTAATGGCTTTCGACAGTGTTTCTTTATTTTCATATTGCATGTGTTTTCCCCTAAAATTAAGCTGTCTATTCGGCGAATAATGTAAATATATCACAAGACGGCATCAATAGAAATTATAAATTTTTTATGAAATACTTGACAAACAATTCCAATGGTGGTATTATCAAGCTAGCACTCTTCTGTATAGAGTGCTAATGAGGAGGCGGACGTCCATGTCAATCGACGAACGTAAGGAAAAAATCCTTAAAATCATCATTGACCGGTATATTGAGAGCGCCGAGCCGGTGGCGTCTAAGCATTTGGTCGAGCAATGCAATTTAGAGCTGTCGAGCGCGACCATTCGCAACGAAATGGCAGAACTGGAAGACCTCGGGTTGCTCGAAAAGCCGCATACGTCAGCAGGGCGCATTCCCTCGGCGTTGGGCTATCGGCTATATGTTGACCGGTTGATGCAGCAACAGCGCCTAACGTCACAACAGAAAGCGCACATTAACACTGTGTTGCAAAGCAAACTCGACAAATTCGAGCGGCTGCTTGCCGAAGCCGGACGGCTGGCCGCTGATATCACGCGTCACGCTGCCTATGCTTTACCGCCAACACAGGGGCAATACGAACGTGATGATGTGTTGGTGGAGGGCATGGCGCATTTGTTGGAACACCCAGAATTTTCCGACATTGCACGAGTACGACGCATGGTTGGCTATTTGTCGGATAAGCAGGCGCTGGCACAGATGCCTAAGCCTGCACCAAACCGCCACATTGAGGTGCTGATTGGCTCGGAAAACGTCACGGCGGCGTTGCAAGATGCGTCTGTTGTTATGGCAACTTACCAAATCGGCGAAACACGGGGCTTTATCGGGCTGATTGGCCCGACGCGTATGGATTACGGTACGGTGACATCTAAGTTGGGCTATGTGGCGCGGCGGTTGGAGCATTTACTGTCAGAGGAGGATGACTATGAGTGAACACGGAAACGAGATTATCGAAGAAATACTTGACGACATGCCCGAAGAGGAAATGGACCCGGTGCAAGCCGAGTTAGAGGAGTGGAAAGACCGTGCGTTACGAACACAGGCGGACTTTGAGAACTTTCGACGGCGCAATATAAAAGAACGCGAAAGCGTAATCGTCGACATCCGCGCGGCGACACTGGCGGCATTGCTGCCCGTGTATGATAACTTATTGCGGGCGCTGCAACAACCCACCGAGGATGCGGCGTATGCCAAGGGTGTGGAATTGACGCTGGCGCAGCTTTTGGGCATATTTGAGGACTTGGGTGTTGTGCCGTTTGGCAATACTGGCGAAAACTTTGACCCCAACATTTGCGAGGCGGTGATGCACGTAGAGGACGAAACGATTGGAAACAACATCATCGTTGAGGTGTTCGCGCAGGGGTTTAAGATGGGTGACAAGATTTTGCGGCACGCGGTGGTGAAAGTGGCGAACTGATGGTTAAATTACAAGGCAGCAACATATATCTCGCGGTACTGGAACGGGCGGATTGCAGGAAATTATACGAGGATTTTGAGTATGATTTTGACAACGATGCCGATTTTTTCTACATTGGTCATTCTGTCGAAAAGTCTGGCGAGTGGTTTGACGAGATTCAAAAATTGCAGAGCAATGAAAATATTAGGCTTGGTATATTCCTCAACGACGGTACCGTGATTGGCGATGCAGCATTGCAGGGTATCGACAACAAAAACCGTTGTTGCTCTGTTGGTATGGGCTTTGCAAAAAAAGAAAATCGCGGCAAAGGCTACGGTAAACAAGCCATCAAGCTGCTTCTCAAACACGGCTTTGCCTATCTCGGCATGGAGCGCATTACGGCAAGCACACTTGAAATCAATATCCCCGCCCAAAAAGCACTGGAAAAGCTGGGGTTTACGTTGGAGGGGCGGGAACGCAAAGCCGTGTATTTCCGCGGTGATCGATATGACAATCTCAAATACAGCATACTTTTAGAAGAATATAATTCAGGAGGACAAACACTATGAAAACAATCGGAATTGACTTGGGCACAACAAACTCTTGCGTGGCAGTCATTGAGGGCGGCGAACCTGTCGTTATCCCCAATGCCGAGGGCGCGCGCACAACGCCGAGCATCGTGGCGTTCAGCAAAGACGGCGAGCGGCTGGTCGGACAGGTGGCAAAACGCCAGGCTGTCACGAACGCCGACCGCACGGTCATCTCCATCAAACGCGACATGGGCACGAGCCGTCGCGTAGAAATCGGCGACAAGAAATATTCACCCGAAGAGCTGTCGGCCATGATTTTGCAAAAATTGAAGGCTGATGCCGAGGCGTATTTAGGCGGGACGGTGACAAAAGCTGTCATCACCGTGCCGGCGTACTTTACCGACAGCCAACGTCAAGCGACCAAAGATGCAGGTAAAATCGCGGGGCTGGAAGTGTTGCGGATTATCAATGAGCCGACAGCGGCGGCATTGAGCTACGGGTTGGACAAAGAGGGCGAACAAAAAATCATGGTCTATGACCTTGGCGGCGGTACGTTTGACGTGTCGATTTTGGAAATTGGCGAAGGCGTGCTGGAAGTGTTGGCCACGGCAGGCAATAATCGCTTAGGCGGCGACGACTTTGACAATGCCGTGGCGCAGTGGATGATTGCCGAATTTAAGAAAACCGACGGCATTGATTTATCCAACGACAAAGCTGCCATGCAACGTGTGCGCGAAGCGGCTGAAAAGGCGAAAATCGAGCTTTCGGGCGTGATGCAAGCGTCCATTAGCTTGCCCTACGTCACGGCTGATGCCAACGGCCCGCGGCACTTGGATTTAACATTGAGCCGTGCAAAGTTCAATGAACTGACTGCCGATTTGGTAGAAAAGACCATGGGGCCGGTCAAGCAAGCTATGAAAGATGCAGATGTCAGTTCGTCTGACCTCAATAAAGTATTGTTGGTGGGCGGCTCGACGCGTATTCCCGCTGTGCAAGAGGCTGTCCAAAAATTAAGCGGCAAAGAGCCATTCAAAGGAATCAACCCTGATGAGTGCGTTGCCATCGGCGCGGCTTTGCAAGCCGGTGTGTTGAGCGGCGATGTAAAAGATTTGCTGTTGCTTGACGTTACGCCATTGTCGCTGGGCATTGAAACGATGGGGGGGGTGTTTACACGGCTGATTGACCGCAACACCACCATTCCGGCAAAGAAGAGCCAAATCTTCTCAACGGCTGCAGATGGGCAAACGAGCGTTGAAGTACACGTCTTGCAAGGCGAACGGGAAATGGCCTCGTCGAACAAGACGCTGGGGCGCTTCCACCTCGATGGGATTCCACCGGCTCCGCGCGGTATGCCGCAAATTGAGGTGACGTTTGATATTGACGCCAACGGCATTGTGCAGGTTGCAGCGTGCGACAAAGGTACGGGCAAGGAGCAGAAAGTGACGATTACGGCATCAACCAATATGTCTAAGGATGACATTGAACAAGCCGTCAAGGAGGCAGAACTGCACGCCGAAGAGGACAAGAAGTGGCAAGAAGGCGTCGAGATTAAAAATAGCGCCGACCAAATGCTGTACACCACGCAAAAATCGCTTGATGAGTTGGGCGACAAAGTGTCAGATGATGAGAAAACAGCCGTTAACGGGGCGATGGATGCGCTCAGAGAAGTCGCAAAAGGTGACGATATTGAGCAAATTAAGGCACTGACGGAGGAATTGACAAAAGTATTTTACCCTATCAGCGAGCGGATTTATAAGGAAGCTGCAGAGCAAGCACAAGCAGAGGGCGGAGCCAATGTGCCGCCGGACGCTGATGTTGTTGAAGATGCGGAAATTGTTGAGGAATAAAGATAACAAGGGAGCGATTTTATCGCTCCCTTGACGTTTCAAAGAGTTGATTAGGGTTGAATTCTGAACGAATTCATGTTATAATATGTACAAATAAGTCGCGGATTTGATTTTATGCCGCATAGCAATGTAATGTATTGTTGTGCAATTCTGTCATATATTATAAGGGAGGATAGGAGGGAAAGCCTTTGCCTTACGACTATGACGCGTTGGCAGAACTCGTTCACCGAATTAAAAACGGAGATATGACCGCCTTTCGCTCTTTGTACGAGCAGACGCAGAAGCAAATTTACTATTTCGCACTCAAGGTGATGCGCAACAAAGAAGAGGCCGAAGACATCTTGCAGGAAACGTATATTAGTGCATATAGGCACATCGAGAAGTGCAAGAATGACCGAGCCATCGTCAAATGGCTGACAAGTATTGCGTATAATCATATGCGGGATAGACTGGCGGTTCTGGCAAAAGCCAATCAGGTATTTGTGCGTGATACGGAGGAGCAAGAGATACTCAACCACGTTGCCGATGATGTTTCGTTAGAAGATGCGTTTATCAGGAAAGAAGACGCAAAGCACATTCTTGTGCTGGTGGAGCAACTGCCTGAAAAACAGCGGTTGGCATTATTTATGTATTATTTTAAAGGGCTGTCGGCAGCGGAAATTGCCGAGATTTGTGACTGTAAGGAAAATGCAGTCAACAAACGCTTATTTGATGCCCGCGCTGCCATTAAGAAAAAAATACAGCAAGAAGAAAGGGAAGAGCAATCATGAATCATATCGGACTGCACGACATTATTCGTGAAGATTTTGAGTGCACGCCCCATCCGGACTTCGAAAAACTCTGGGAGCGAGTGATGGATGAGATTGGTGAGGATCAGGAGTCTAAATAACAAAAGGGACATTTTCGCCAGCGTGAAAATGTCCCTTTTGTTATTTGGGAACGATAGGAGCAGTTTGTGTTTGTCCTCACATGAGGTTCGACAAACGTCAATGTATAGAAACGATTTGGTTTTAACTACTTCTTCTTTACCGCAACCCAAAGTTCAATTGTGCCAAACTCATTGTCGCCGCCGTAAAGTTCCATATCTAAATCACCAACCTGCTCGTAGCCTGTTGTAGGAAGCCATTCGGAAAAAACACGTTTATACAGCGACTCAATGACTGTGCCAATATCGTCCCAAATAAACTTATCCGACAGAAAGACAGCCCATGTGTGGGCGGGGATATCCACAACAGCATAGCCGTCAACGCAACTGCTTGGGCTGCGGAACGCACACAACATATAGGGGAAAGAATCGGCAGTTGTCTCCTTGTAACTGCATACTGCGTGTACTTTACAGAAGTCTCCTTTGATAAATGCAGGCAACTCTCCCGCATCCTGCACTAATTTCTCATATGCGCCGTCCTCATGGCATTTATCCCATAGCTCGCTGGGCGTTTTGGGAGAAATCCCGCTCCCATCTAGCTTAAAAATGCCCTCGATGCCGAAAACTTGAAAAGCCTCTTTTGTTTCGATACGATAATCCATGCCTTTTTCTCCTTTAATTGAAATTTGGAAGGAGAGCTTGGGATAGGCTTTGAGCGTCACACCGTCGGCGCGCGCTTCCGTTGGTGTGACGCCGTGCAGCGCTTGAAACGCACGCGAAAAGGAAACCGGCGAATCATAGCCGAATTTCATCGCTAAATCAATGACTTTTGTGTTGCTGTTTTGCAGTTCAAGTGCGGCAAGCGTCAGCCGTCTTCGACGAATATATTCGGAGAGTGAAACATCAGTGATAAGTGAAAACATTCTAAAAAAGTTGTGTGAAGAGCAACAGGCGATCCGTGCCAGTATCTCATAATCGATTTCGCCAATCAAGTTATCCTCCACATATGCAAGGGCTGCATTCATGCGTGTAAGCCAATCCAAAATCATCCCCTCCTTTCACGTTAAAGTATAATGGAAAACAAACTTCAATGTCGCAACAATTCATGCCGTGTTTTGTTTGCTCGGGCAACGATATAAAAAACAATACCGAGCCGCTATCTTAGCGGCTCGGTACGCTCTTTGTTTGTACTGACAAATCACCCCAACCCAACAGGAATCTCAACATCATCACCAAACGCGTTGAATGTATGGAGCGTCTCCATGCGCATTTTTACTGTTTCGCCCTCGGCCGTGATATTCATGGCCATATCCATTGTCATTGACAACGGGTTGTTGTCAGAATCGGCAACGATTGTCAAATAAACATCGTCAATATCCATGGAAAAATCGTCAACTTCGCCCAACATATCTGTCATGCCATCCATGGATGACATAAAGAAATCGGTGAGGGCTTGCCCTGCCAGCACAGCGCGCATGACTGTATGATCGCCCGATTCTTCGATTGTGGCCGAAAGGAACATATTTAAGGTAAGCTCGGGCATATTGACGGCACTATCCAAGATATCGTCGAATTCCTTTTGAGAAAACATTTCACCCATTTCCACACCATCAATCAATATACTCATCGCCGTAACGCCGTCGGCGTTGATTTCCATGTACATCTCCATGGTCGTTGTAGTGAATCCCATATCCATTTCCATCACCATGGCGCTGTGGATATCATTGCCGTCGGCAATTGTAATGCTGTTGCCGTTGGTAGTCATATTGATGGTCTGTCCTTGCGCTATAACCTCCACGTCCATGGTAAAATCCACGTCAACAGCGCCCGACTGCCCGTCACCGACTGTCATACGCGACATGATGTCGGAATATGCGGCGAAAGCAGCCAGCGTTTCGGTGTTGTCAGGCGGGTCAACGACATTGCCGTCGTTGTCGCCGCAAGCCACCAACGTAATGGGCAGGGTGAGCAGAGCGAAGGCAAGCAAAGCTGTCATGAATTTTTTTGGCATGAGGAATACCTCCATTTATTAATTATATTGCATTCATTATAACATAGCGCCGTTGTTATCGCAAGTTTTATACGCGCATTGTTTTCCATTTGCCACTATGATACCGCCATAACGTCAGCGGCAACAATAATGCCCAGCCAACCGGCATTGTTACCCACGCGGCGCTGTAGCCCAATACACCCCAATATACAAATGCGTAAGCCAAACCAACGCGCACAATTAAGTCAAGCGTTGTCGCAACGGTGGGGAACATGACATCGCCGGCGCCTTTAAGTGTGCCGTTAACAATGAGCGATGGTGTGAGTAATATCAGCCACGGCGCGACAAAGCGAATTTGCTCTACGCTCCGCGCCATCGCTTCACCCGTCAAGCCAAATAATCCGACAAGTACCGGCGCAAAGATAAACAAGCCCGCCGCCATGACAATGCCCGCGCCTGTAGCCATGCCTTGTGTTTGTACAAAGCCTTTCTTGACACGGTCGAGGCGGCCTGCGCCGATATTCTGTCCAGCAAAGGTTGTCATACTGTTGTTAAAGGAAAGCATGATAATAAAAACAAAACCGTCAATGCGCATGGCAACGGCATAACTTGCAATGCCGAAAACCTCAAACGAATTGACAAGCCGCCCCATTGCCATGTATGCTATGGCAAGCACACTATGCTGCACGCCGATGGGCAGGCTCAGCCGCAGTGCTCGTTTGCAGACAAGAATATCAAAGGCGCGTACGGGCCGCAGATACTCATATTTTTTCACCATATAAATGTAGGCAATGACTGCCGAGAACATTTTGGAGAGCAACGTTGAGACGCCTGCACCGGCAACGCCCCAACCCATAATGACAACGGCAAACAGTGTTAAAATTACATTGAAGACCGTGGTGGCAATCAAAAAATACAACGTAACTTTGGCGTTGCCGATGGCGCGCAAAATTGAGGCAATGGTGTTGAAAATAAATAGAAACACAAGGCTTGCTGCTATAGTGCGCAGATAGAGAATCGCCATATCTAAAATCTCAGGCGGCACACCCAGCATATGGCGCAATAATATGGGCGTCAAAACAAAGCCCACCGCGCTCAGAAACACGCCAGTCACTGTGCCGAGCAGCAATACCGTCGAAACTGTCGCGCGCATATCATCGAGTTGCTTTGCGCCGAACTTTTGCGATACAATGATGCCACTGCCCATTGCCAATCCAATTGACAACGCTAAAAAAAGAATAATTAGCGGCGCTGACGTACTGATGGACGAAAGGGCTTCTTCGCTGACAAAATTGCCGACGACAATGCCGTCGAAAATACTGTACAGTTGCTGAATAATGTTGCCGAGCATTACAGGCACGGCGAAGAAGAGGATGTGCTTCCATTCCTTGCCGGTGGTCATATCACGCTGCATGTGTTATCCTTCTTACCTACATTCTTATTGTACAAGTATAACACAACTTGCGACATAATGCAAAGTCAAAACAGAGTGATAAATCTTGACAAAATAACTCTGTGCATGTATGATGAGTAAACCAAACAACGACTGTTATGGAGAGTAAACTCACCTATAATTGTCAGTTTAATGGAACATATTTTAGACATATCAGGAGATTGTCATCATGTACAGTAAACCCTCAGAAACAAAGTTGAACCATACACGCGATATTATCATTCGTGTTGCCATTATTGCTGTTGCCGTCATTTTGCTCGTTGTGGGCAATCGTATTGCCGTGCGTAATTTGGATTTGGCGCAGCGTGACGAGAATGCCATTACCGAGCGGGCGCGGGTGGTTGCTGTTATTAACGAAGGTGAATATGATGATGAGTTTGGTAGTTGGCGCACTTTGATTTTTGAGGCACGCATTACGCATGGTGGGCGTCGCGGCGAAACTGTGATCGTGCAGCAGTCGATTGATATGCATTATGATGATGAAAGCACACTGGTTGCCGTTGGCGACCGCGTGATTATCGGCGTGCTTAGCCCGCCCGATCCGCAATTTGACGACCCGGATATGCCGCTTGAATGGCACTTTTATGCCCACCAGCGTATCAATGGCATTCTTGTTTTGGGCGGCATATTTGCTTTGTTGCTTCTATTATTCGGGCGAATGAAAGGGTTAAATGCCTTAGTATCACTTGCGTTGACAGTGGCCATTATCTTCATGGTATTTATTCCCGCCATTCTATCGGGCGGCCATGTGTATGTTTGGACAGTGTTGGTTTGTCTGTATGTCATTGTGTTTGGATTGTTAATTATTCACGGCATTGGCCGAAAATCTCTTGCTGCGATTGCCGGGTGCCTTGGCGGTGTCGTTGTTGCAGGGTTGTTGGTGTTGCTGATGAGCGGAGCGCTGCGCCTCACAGGCACGGGCACTGATGATGCTATGCATCTGCAATGGATGAACATTGATTTACGAGCCATTATTTTTGCCGGCATTGTCATTGGTGCCGTCGGCGCGATTATGGACGTTGCCGTTTCGATTGCCTCGTCGTTGTGGGAGTTAAAAGAAAACGCACCCGAAATGGGCGCGAGAAGCCTGTTCAAATCGGGTATAAACATCGGGCGTGACGTGATGGGGTCAATGACCAACACACTAGTGTTGGCGTACATTGGCAGCTCGTTAGCTGTGATTTTAATTATTGTTGCTAATGCCGCATCATATCTCGAGTTGTTTAATTTGGAAATGATTGTTGTCGAGTTGCTGCAAGCTTTGATCGGTAGTTTGGGCATATTGCTCACAATGCCACTGACAGCGGCAATTTGTGCAGTGATATACGGGAGAGATTCGGAGTAGGGGGAAGCATACCCTGCACGACGCTTATATCGTCGCCGGCTAGTCCGGCGGCAATTGTGCCGTGCTTATCGGAGTTCCCGCGATGTTTGTGGCATGGGGATTTACATGCACCATGCAATGTTTGACCGCAGAAAATGTCGCTTCGATAGCGTCATGCACATCCTGTGCGACGGCATGGCTTTCGTGCAGGGTATGTTCACCATCGATGCTGATTTCTACGTCGACATAGATTTTATCCCCAAAGAGGCGTGTTTTGAGTTCGTCAATGCCGCGCACTTTGTCGAATGCGTCAATCACATCGCGCATTTGTTGCTCGGTTGCTTCGTCGCACGCTTTGTCGGTCATTTTGCCTAAGGCGTCGCGAAATATGTCAAGCGCTGCTTTCAAGATAAGCGGACAAATAACGATTGCTGCAAGCGGGTCGAAGATGGGGAATCCTTGTCGCGCAATAAAAACGCCGATAAAGCTGGCAACTGAGGAGAGGGCATCGGCACGGTGATGCCATGCATCGGCCATCAGTGCGCCGGAGTTGATGCTCTTTGCCACACGGCGCTTGTACCAAAACATACCCTCCGTGACGATGATGGTAGCAGCCGCTGCAATTAAGGCAATCAAGCCCGGCGTGCCCATGTCAATGCCATCGGATAAATCGACGGAAACAATATGCCGAATGCCGGTCCAACCTATGCCTATACCTGTTACAGCAAGCGCAATAGACACAAGAATGGCCGCTACACACTCAAAGCGCTCATGGCCGTAAGGGTGACTTTTGTCGGCTTTGCGGTTGGCTAGTTTGACGCCAATCATAGCGATGACTGTGGTCAGCATGTCCGATAACGAATGCGCGGCATCGGCAAGCATGGCAGTAGACCCACCGACAATGCCGGCGATGAGCTTTAGTGGCGTGAGAATAAGAATGTCAAATGCTATGCCAACGGCCGATACGCGCATGGCTTTTTGTTCGTTGGTTCTGTTCATCTATATGCTGTCTCCTTATGCTGTAGTTCGTACAGACACTTCGCCCGATAATAGCGTGACGATTTCGCCGTTGGTTTTCTTGACAACCAGTCGCCCGCTGTCATCAACATCGACGGCAAGTGCGTCATATACTTCTGTGGGCGCGTGGACAGTGATAATTTCTCCCAGTAGCGGCATACGTTGTTTGTATTGTGCCAACAAATCTTGCTCACTAAACGTTTGCGGCGTTTCCAGCTTTAACAAGCGGTTTGTTATATCGGCGACAATGCGGTTGCGCGGAATGTCGGTGTGAATACTATCTGCGATGGCCTGCAATTCATTTGGGAATTCCGGTGTGTTGACGTTGATGCCGATGCCGACGACAATCCAGCCGATTTGCCCGCTCTCGAGGTCGGCAACGCCCTCGGTCAGGATACCACAGACTTTTTTTCCATCGATTAAAATATCGTTGACCCACTTGATGGTGGGAGTGAGCGCGGGCAATAAAGCCTCAATCATCTCGCAAACGGCAATAGCAGCATAGGCTGTTACCAGTGTCGGTGTAGATAGCCACAGCTGTGAGGGCCGCAAAATCAAGCTCATGTATATGCCGTGGGCTGAGAAAAACGCGCGGCCATATCGGCCTTTGCCCGCCGTTTGTGCGCCTGCGACAACGAGCGTGCCGTGGCTTGCGCCGTCAAGAGCAAGTTCTTTGGCGGTCTTGTTGGTTGATTCGAGTGATTCATGCACAAAGATAGGTAAGTCTTGGTGCGCCAAAAAAGGCTGAATGCCCTGTGCCGACAAAATGTCATTGTCCAGGCACAGGCAATAGCCTTTTTTTGTGACGGCGTCAATGTGGTGACCGTCCTTCTTGAGTTCGCGGATGGCTTTCCAAACGGCATTGCGGCTGATAAAAAGCCGTGCGGCAAGAGTTTCTCCGGAAATGTGTTGCCCGCGATGCTGTTCGAGCTGGGCGAGGACTTGGTGTTTTGTTTTCATGATGATAGTATACGGCAACGGTGGAGAAAATGCAAGTGTCATGCAGGATATTTCGCAGATGTTGTGAGTGGGCAGTTCGGCACTTCTTGGGTGTTGCGCCTTGTGTACAGTGGTTGTTTGCTGATTTTTTGTAGGCTATGTCAGATCATCCCCTGGCCCGCCGCCTCCAAAATCAACGGCCGCCTACTCGGCGTTTCAAATTTTTTTGCAAGTTTCGACTCGATGTCTTGCATTTTTGTTTTCGATGTGGTATACTACGAAAAATGTCTTCGTATGCCATGCGGGGGATTTAATGAAAGTATGAGGTAAGATGCCATCATGAAGAAGATTAAAAAGGTACTTGTTGCCAACCGTGGTGAAATTGCCATCCGTGTATTCCGGGCCTGCAATGAGTTGGGGCTGAGCACAGTTGCGATTTACTCTAAGGAGGATACTTACAACTCGTTTCGCACTAAGGCGGACGAGTCGTACTTAATCGGGCAGGACAAGACGCCGTTGGGTGCGTACTTGGACATTGACGCGATTATTAAACTGGCAAAGGAAAAAGAGGTCGATGCCATTCACCCCGGCTACGGATTCCTGTCGGAGAACGCCAATTTTGCGAGAGCCTGCGAAGAAAACGGCATTATTTTTATTGGTCCGCCCTCAACGGTGCTGGATAAAATGGGCGACAAGCTCAACGCTAAAGAAATCGCCAAGGCCTGCGGTGTGCCGACCATTCCTGGTTCGGAAAATCCACTAGCCGATATGGATGATGCGCTTGCCAAAGCGGCGCAGTATAAATATCCTGTCATTTTGAAAGCGGCGGCCGGTGGCGGCGGCAAGGGTATGCGTCGGGTTAACAATGCCGAAGAGTTGAAAGCGGCGTTCCCGCTGGTGCAGAATGAGGCACTCAAAGCCTTTGGCAACGGCGATATTTTCATGGAGAAGTATCTTGTTGAGCCGAAGCATATTGAGATTCAAATTTTGGCTGATAAGCATGGCAACGTCGTTCACCTTTTCGAGCGTGACTGTTCGTTGCAGCGCCGCTATCAAAAAGTCATTGAGGTCGCGCCGGCTGTGTCATTGGATGAGAAAGTCAAGCAAGCACTTTATGACGATGCCGTCAAGATTGCCCATCATGTTGATTATGTGGCGCTGGGTACGTTTGAATTCTTAGTGGACAAGGAAAATAATCATTACTTCATCGAGGTCAACCCGCGTATTCAGGTTGAGCATACTATTACCGAAGTGATTACCGGCATTGACTTGGTGCAGGCACAAATCCACGTGGCAGAAGGGCATAGACTTGATTCGGAATTGATTGACATTCCCACCCAGGAGTCCATTCAAATGCGCGGCGTGTCGATTCAGTGCCGCGTGACGACCGAAGATCCGCAAAACAACTTTTCGCCTGACATCGGCAAAATCAGCGTCTATCGCTCCGGCGGCGGATACGGTGTACGGCTAGATGCCGGCAACACCTATACAGGTGCGGAAGTGTCGCCGTATTATGACAGCTTGCTGGTCAAAGCCATAACCTTTGACCGCACTTTCAAAGGCGCGACACGCAAGGCGATACGTTTGTTGAGTGAGATGCGGATTCGCGGCATTAAGACAAATATACGCTTTCTGCAAAATATTTTGGCGCACCCGAAGTTCGAATATTTGGACTGCAACGTGACATTTATTGACGACACCCCATCGCTATACGAATTCCCAGAGCCGCAGGACCGTGGTACGAAGGTATTGAATTATATCGGCAACACAATCGTCAATGGAAAAGGTATACCCTCTGCACCGCCTGCACCGCCGATTCCCACAGCCTCAGGTGCACCGAAACCGGGCTTGAAACAGCTCTTGGATGAAAAGGGCGCAGATGCCGTGCGTGATTTTTGCTTGGATAGTAAGAACGTGTTGATTTCCGACACGACGTTGCGTGATGCTCATCAATCGCTGTTGGCGACGCGTATTCGTACCCGCGACATGGCGAGCATTGCCGAGTATATGTCGCACGCGCTGTCCGATGCTTTTGCGCTCGAAATGTGGGGCGGGGCGACGTTTGATTTGGCGTACCGCTACTTGCACGAGTCACCGTGGGAGCGTTTGGCGATTTTGCGTGAGAAAATCCCTAACATTCCATTTATGATGCTCTTTCGCGGTGCCAATGCCGTGGGCTACACGAGCTATCCCGACAATGTCATCAAGCAGTTTATCCAAGAGGCAGCAACGGCGGGTGTTGATGTCTTCCGTGTCTTCGATTCGCTTAACTGGTTGCCCAACGTGCAATTGTCCATTGAGGAGGTCGTCAAAGCTGGCAAGGTTGCCGAGGGCTATATTTGCTACACCGGTGACATTTCCGATGACAGCCGCGACAAATATGACCTGAAATACTATGTCAATATGGCCAAAGAGCTTGAAAAAATGGGTGCACATATTCTCGGCATAAAGGATATGTCGGGCTTACTGAAACCTTATGCCGCCGAGAAATTGGTCAAGGCATTGAAGAGTGAGATTGGCCTGCCCATTCACTTGCACACGCACGATACCAGCGGCAACGGTGTGGCAACGTTGCTCAAAGCCGTCGAGGCCGGCGTAGACATTGTCGATACTGCGATTTCATCGCTGTCATCGTTGACCAGCCAACCGTCGATGAACTCTGTCGTTACGGCGTTGGAGGGGCAAGAACGCGACACGGGCATTCGCGACGCCGACATTTTGCCTATTTCAAGATACTGGGAAGTGGTGCGCGAGTATTACGCCAACTTTGAGGAGGGCTTAGAAGCCCCCGCGACTGACATTTATCGTTACGAAATCCCCGGCGGGCAGTATACCAACTTGAAAGTGCAGGTCGAGAGCTTTGGCTTGGGTGACAGGTTTGTCGAGGTCAAAGAGAAGTACAAAGAGGCTAATGACATCCTTGGCGATATTGTAAAAGTCACGCCGTCATCGAAAATGGTGGGCGACTTGGCAATCTTCATGGTGCAAAATGAGCTGAATGCCAACAATATTGTGGAAAAAGGCAAGAGTTTGGCTTTCCCTGACTCGGTGGTGAGCTACTTTGAAGGCATGATGGGACAGCCGCAGGGCGGATTTCCCAAAGATCTGCAGGAAGTTGTGTTAAAAGGTAAAACGGCGATTACTTGCCGCCCGGGCGAGCTGCTTGAACCCATCGATTTTGACAAAGTAAAGCAAGAAATGCAAGCATTCCGCCCCAATGCAACCATGCAGGATGTGGTAGCGTATTGTTTGTACCCAAAAGTGTTCAAGGACTATTGCGCCAATGTCAAGGCGTATTCTGACCTATCAGTGTTGGAGACATCGGTCTTCTTTAATGGATTGGCTGTTGGGCAGGTTACTGAGGTCAAGATTGAGGATGGAAAAACGTTGATGATTAAGCTGGTCAGCGTGGGTGAAGCCAATGCCGACGGTGAACGCAACATGATTTTTGAACTCAATGGAGACCGCCGTGAAATCGTTGTGCGCGATGCCAAGCAGAGCGCGTCCTCGGCAGTTGTGACGATGGCAAACGCTGACAACCCGATGGAAATCGGCGCAAGCATTCCCGGCACGGTCAACAAAATCAACGTCAAGCCGGGCGATAAAGTCAAGAAAAACGCCGTACTGGCGGTTATAGAGGCCATGAAGATGGAAACGACCGTTGTCAGTAAAGTGGACGGCGTGATTGATCAAGTGCTGGTTAGGGAGAAGCAGGCGGTTAAGGCCGGGGAATTGGTTGTCGTAATGAAGTAGGATAACCGTGACCCACAAATACATTGTTACGATAGCAATAAAAACCTGCAAAGAAAAGTCAAGCAATTTTTTTAGTAGAAATTTTACGCTTTTGTTCCAATTTCGATTCATTTTGGTTAGTTACACGAAGGCTCATGTGAGCTTCAACCTGCTTAATCGAACCTTTACAACAAGGGGTGGCGGACTGTTTTTATTTCGGGTGCGTTAATCCTAAAAGACCACGCCCGACCAATTACTCCCTTATTGTAAAAAATAAGTGCAAATGCTCAATGCCTGCATTAGACATTTTGCAATTACACTTTTATCCTACTAAAAAGAACCATCAAAATAAGATGGTTCTTTTTTGCGTTGTTAATTAGTTATCGTCGTCGTTACCTTCGATGTCGTCAACGATGTCATGGTATCCGTCTTCAATGTCGTCAACGATATCTTCAGCACCATCTTCAATACCATCAACGATGTCCTCAGCGCCATCTTCAACATCATCAACGATGCCTTCAAACTCAGTTGTGACTCGATGCTCACCTTCACGGAGGTCGTCTTCGACATCGTCGTTATCGCAACCAACCATGAATGCCATGGCAAGCATCAGCACCAGAGCCAACAGAATCAGTTTTTTCACACATTTCACCTCCCTTCAAGTATATTCAAGTATGTAAACATTCAGTGACTTGTATGATATCTAGCAGCATCCTATGCTACCAGAGCGATGGAATGCGTCTATACAACGCCTAACCCACCAAGCAAGATACGCAGCCCCATCAACACCAGCACCGCACCGCCAAAAAACTCGGCTTTTGTTTTGAATTTTATGCCGAGCAGTCGCCCGAGTTTCAATCCTAACGTAGACAGTCCCAATGTTACGATGCCAATTAGCAGTACAGCGGAAAAGATATTAACCCTCAATAAGGAGAATGACACGCCGACGATCAACGCATCAATGCTCGTGGCAAAAGCCAACGGAATGATGCCGGCATGCGTAAGCGTGCCGCATTGACAGGTATCAGTTTTGCATGTGCAAGAATCAGGTTTGCGGCAGGCAAGCATCATCTTACCGCCGATAAATGCCAGTACGGCAAAAGCAATCCAGTAGCCAAACGCGTCCACATGGTGAGAGAACTGTGTGCCGAGCAGATAGCCGATAAGCGGCATGCCGGCTTGAAATACGCCAAAGTACAGCCCCACAGTGAGCATATGCTTTAGAGTGGGCTTAAACATGGAAAGCCCGAGGCAAACGGCAACAGCAAAAGCATCCGCCGCAAGCCCGATGGCGATCAAAGTTAACTCCATAAAACTCATAGCAAGCTATTATACCACATCTTTAGCAATAAAGCAAGAGGGACGTCCGGAAAGACGTCCCTGTACTATGCGTCTAGGTTAAATCACTGCGGTGAGGTTGTTGAAATTCAGTTCTTTGGTCTTTTTGGAAATTGTGAACCAGTCGATGATGGTTAAGATACCACAGACACCCCATGTGAGAAGTTTTAATACGCCCATGCCTGTGTCGCCAAGCATAAAGCGGTCAATGCCCAGACTGCCTAGGAAGATGGAAACGAGTAAGAGTGTGGTCGGATCTTTCAGTTCAACCGTCGAGATAAGTGTAAACTTTTCTTCCGGCATTGCCAAGAGCTTTTCTTTTAAGTACATGATTTTCTCGGCGGGGAAATACTTTTGATTAGTCATGATATACATATCCACTTTTTGCTGATCCATGATAAAATCCTCCATTTATTTGTAGAATAACGGAAGTATAGCACAAATGATGGCGATTGTCAAGGGATATAGAAAAAAATTATACGCACAAGATAAACGATGAAAGCAATGATGCCTGAGGTGATTAAAACAATATCTTTTGCTCTCTTGCTTATATTGAGAGAATTTTTGCACAGGAGGAATACAATCAGTATGAGGGCAGGTATAGCCAAAGGGTGGTAATAAAAAGAGGCGCAGAAGTTCAATGTAAAAAGCGCGATAACAGCGCGTGTCATGCCGCAGGCAGGGCAGGGGATGCCGCTTATCATACGGATAGGGCAGTTGCCGAGAAAGGCATAAAACGCAGCCAGCGCAATGCCAATAATAAAAATATAGGGAAGTTTTTTTAGATATGTATTTCTCATGAGGGGAGTATAGCACACATTCATAAACAAAGCAAATGGTTTGTCGCGAACCGCAGCCTGACAAAAACCGCTCGGGGGGCGAGCGGTTTTTGTCCTGGAGAAAATAGGAGGAATCCCAACATGCGAAACGCATGTGGCATAAGAAAAGCGTAGTCGATGTAAAGGTTTAGTGACTCACACGTTTGCGTAAAAACAGCAGCTTGACAACTAATGCCACTGCCGCCACAGCGGTGGCGATGCAAATGATTTTTACGCGAAAGCTTTGAAAAATTTGAAGATTCATCATTAGTACCCCTCTAATATTCTCGAACCAAAGCAGTGACAATGCCAAGGATTTCGCATCCTGTACCGTCAATGGGTTCGTAATCGTCATTTTCAGGCAAAAGCCAGCATTCGCCGCGCGAATCAGACTGATAGCGTTTCACGGTTGCTTCACCATCAATCATAGCCACAACGATTTGCCCGTTTTCGGCGTTGTTTTGTTGGCGTACAATGACAAAATCACCGTCCAAAATGCCGGCATTAATCATGGATTCACCAAGTACCAACAACGCAAAATGTTCGGCATCGGTTTCGGGTTTATAGCGAACAAAGCCTCGCTTAGACTCAATAGCAGTAATGGGCTCACCCGCTGTAACATCGCCGGCAAGCGGCACGAAACCGGGCATGGCACCATCGGGGAGTTTTAAGGCCCGCGGCTTGCCGTCATCGCGCAAGATGAGCCCGCGATCAATCAATGTGTTGATATGAGTATGTGCCGTCGAAGGGGAACGCAAACGCACAGCCGCACAAATTTCGCGTACAGTAGGCGGGTAGCCATTCGTGGCCGAAAAGTCCAAAATAAACTGATATACTTTTGTTGCTGTTTTCCCTAAAGGCCGTTGTTTCACAAAGCCCACCTCACAATCATTGGTTACCATAAGACACGCTGCTATGGGTCCATGCTCATGCATAAAATACCGGATTCAAACAATATATGACATTGAAATCAATAGTCGACACAATATACAGTGCTTTACGTTTGGGTTACATAAATCTGACAATTTCATTGTACAGAATGCAAAGCGATCTGTCAAGTCTTTATTTACAATGACGGCAAAAATTCATTAACTTCTTAGAATTTTCTCCATCGGCTTGTCTTTTGCAAGCTTGTCCACCGACTCGTCCAATCGAAGAATATTTTGCATCAGTGGACTGGCGATATTTTCGACAAGACCCATCGTCAAAGGTGGCGTGAACTTTGACATGCCCTTTACCGAATTTGGCTTTAACATCATAGGGGCATTCAATGTATGCGGCGTCTATGTCTGGCACTTTGTAGATAATTTGCTTCGAATGTGTCATAGGTTTTCATGACGCATTATGTCCAACGCGGGATGCCGTGGTAGGCGCGCTTGACAACGTCATACCACTCTGGCGCAGCGTTCAGTCGCACAGGGGCTTGCCAGAAAAACTGCTCTTCCAACAGCGTGGCCAGATCGACTTGGTTGTTAACGGTAAAGTTGTCACCGTCCGGTGCGTCAACAGAATAAACACCGCGGTTGTCGGCTGTTATGCTGTCATGTAGTGGGGCAGGGGGGGCAACTTTTGTGCCTTTTAAGTTTTTGGCGATGCCGGCGATATGTTTCGCTGTGCCGCCGCAACATACACCGAAGTATTGCACGCCCAGCGTTGCCAGTTCGCGATGATGGTGCGTGAGCTCTTCGGGCGTAATGTGATAATTGCCGTCGCCATCGGGCAAGCCCGCGTTGGGCAGGTAGAGTAACGGCACTTCTGCGTATGACCGCAACCGTGCAAACAAAGGCAACGGGTCAAGGGCAATGCAGTTTAGCCCGAAGGCTTGCACGCTCATTGATTGCGCAATCATCAAGGCGGCTTCAATATCCGACCCCGACAGCGTCTTGCCTTTTTGGTTGCAAGTGAAACTGACAAAAATAGGTTTGTCGCTTACATCTTGAATGGCCAGAATCGCCGCCCGCATTTCTACAACATCGGTCAGCGTTTCGACATAGAAATAATCCACACCCGCTTCATGCAAGGCCCGTGCTTGTGTGGTATAGAGGGCAATCAGCTCATCAAAGGCAGTATCGCCATATGGCGGCGTGAATAGTCCAAGTGATGCCATATTACCTGCTATTAATGTGTCGTTTGACACATTTTGTTTTGTCATAGCAACCAGTTGCTTGTTAATTTCGGCAACGTTATCTTGTAAGCCATATTCGCCCAAACGGATGGCATTTGCACCAAACGTCGGCGCGGCAATGCGCTGCGCCCCCGCGTTGATATAGCCGTGCTGAATCGCTCGCAACGCCTCGGGATGCTCGATTGTCCACTGCTCGGGACATACGCCCGATGGCATACCTTGGGCTTGGAGGGCGGTACCGATAGGGCCGCCTAGGATGGTTGGTTGCATAGTAATATCCTCCCAATCCTCTTTTGCAAAGAGGGTGCCGTCGCAACGGCAGGTGCGTTCTTATTTGTGCTTAGGTTTATGTGTAGACTCGTTTGGATATATATAAGATCGGGTAGTGTAGACTAAGGACTCGACGAGCTTGTTTAATTCGCAGTAGTCCGGTTTTTGTTTGGCAGCTATGCTTTTGAGCGCTATTTTTGCTGATATTCTTTGTTCGCTATTCCCATAAATATCAAGCAGAACGAGCTTGTCCCGTAGTGTAGTATAATTTTCGTCACTAAGCGGCTTAGAGTCCTCCAATATTGTCAAAGCAGACAAAAGAGTTTGGGCTATATCAATCAAAGCGGTTAGCCATCTGTTGTCCTCTCTTGCATTTCGATTGGCCAAATGGGCAACAATTCCGGCAACAACAGCACTAGTGATAGCACTTGAAAATAAAACAATGACTTCTAACAATCCCATAACTACATCTTCTCCGGCGCACTCACTTTCAACAACGCCAACCCGTTGCGCAACACTTGCCGCGTGGCATTCGCTAACGCCAGCCGTGCATCGCGCAATGCCGGTTCGGCGTCTTTGATGCGGCAAGCATTGTAGAATCTATGAAACGCCGCCGCGCAGTCGAGCAAGTAGCGGTTGACGCGGTATGGCTGCCGTGTTTCCGCCGCACCCGCAATTTCTTCGGGGAAGTAGGCCAGGATTTTCAACAAAGCAAGCTCGGTTTCATGTGTGAGCAGTGCAGCATCAATCGTAGGGGCGGGGTTAGCCTGCTCATTTTCAGCCATCAGCTTATCCATAATGCTGCAAATTCGTGCATGCGCATACTGCACATAATACACAGGATTGTCGCTGTCCTCGCGCACGGCAAGCCCCATGTCAAATTCCAAATGCGTGTCGGTACTGCGGTTATTAAAAAAGAACCGAGCTGCGTCAACACTGATTTCGTCGAGCAAGTCGGCCAATCGTATGGCGCGGCCTGTGCGCTTAGACATACGCACGCTTTCGCCGTCGCGCAAGAGGTTGACCAGTTGATATAGTGAAAATTGCAGACGATTGCCGTCAATGTCCAATGCTTCCAAGCCGGCACGAAAACGGACGGCGTGGCCATGGTGGTCGGCACCCAACACGTCAATTACCATGTCGAAACCGCGCTTTTCCAGCTTGTCGCGGTGATAGGCAATGTCTACGGCATAGTAAGTGTAGCTGCCGTCCGATTTGACCAGCACATAGTCTTGGTCACAGCCGAATTGGCTCGACTTAAACCAAGTTGCACCGTCTTTTTCATAGAGATGGCCCTTTTGCTGCAATAAGTTCAGTGTTTCGGCGACGTAACCGCTTTTGTGTAATGATGACTCATGGAACCACTCGTTGTATTCAATGCGATACCGCGCCAAATCGTGTTTAAGTGCCGCAGTATTGCGCGACAACCCGAATTGCACCATATCGTGCAATGCCGTTTTTTCGTCAACATCAAGGTAGCTTTCGCCGTGCTCGGCAATAAACGCATCGGCCAAATCCCAAACATCGTCGCCTTGATAGCCTTTTTCAGGAAAAATGATGGCACCCTCACCTTTGAGGCGTTGGATATAGCGCGCACGAATCGACTGTGCCAGTAGGGAAACTTGATTGCCGGCATCGTTGACATAAAATTCGCGCCAAACGTTGTAGCCCGCCGCTTCAAGCACTGATGAAAGTGCGTCGCCCAGTACACCGCCGCGTGCGTTGCCCAGCGTCATCGGGCCGGTCGGGTTGGCGGACACGAACTCTACCATCACACGTTTGCCCTGCCCGGCATTGCTTTTGCCGTAATCGTCACCGATTTGTGCAATGGCAGTCAGTACAACTTCACGCCATGCGTCGCCGTAAAATAAATTGATAAAACCGGCACCGGCAATGTCGACTTTGCAGAAATAACTGCCTTGCAAGTTGAGCCGTTCGGTAATGGCTTGTGCGATGGCGCGGGGCGGCATTTTCAACGCCTTTGCCGCGGCAAGTGCGAAATTGCTTGACACGTCGCCGTGGCTTGCCTCTTTGGGGATTTCACAACCACCCAAATCCGCGCCCTCGGGCAATACGCCGTCAGAAACAGCTTGTCCGTAAGCGTTTTGGATGATTGTTTTACATTGCTCGAAAGCAAGTTGCGTGAGATTTAGCATAGCACATCCCCCTTAACTCTGACAAAAATCGAATTTGTACCGGTCTTTTGGTGGTCAACTTCGATGTCATACACCAAGCTGAGCGTACCACCGCTGTCGTCGAAATCGCCCGCAATTTTGCGTGCGCAGACACCAACCGTCAGTGCGCCCACAGGCGTTTCGGTAAACGAAACATGTTTGCGGTCTTTTTCAAAAACCATTTGCGCCACAACGTCGCCTGTGCGACGCATTTCCACACGCTCGGGTTCAATATTGAATGTCGTTGTTGTGCCGTCCATGCCGGTCAATTCGCTTTCGTTGTACTCAACGACATAGCGGCCGTCTTCTTTATAAAAGCGCCCGCCGGTAATCAGCTCAACAGGCGTTTCTTGCTCAAATTGCCCGACGTTGATGCCCAGAATAGAAATCAATGCGTTATCCATGAAAAAAATAGGTTCTCCTTTACAAGGCAATTACCAAATCGCCCACGTTCCTGAATCCATAAAGTATATCACAATAGCAGGGTGAGGTCAACCCGCCAAAGCACATCTTTGCATTACGCCCCCGGCTTGTCGGCCATATCAAAAAACTCGTGCTGCAAATTGGCAGCATTGTCGTTGAGTTTGATGCTTTGTATGGTGGCAACTAAGTCATTGACGAAAAAATCACGCCATGCCGCGCCGCGTTCGGCGGTTGCGCCGGTAGGGTCACCGGCAACATGATGCGGGTAATCGCCGTAGAAATGTAGGCCCGTATATGCGTTGTGCAAATGCTTCAGGTTGCCTTGTGGCTGTGTTTGCTCGACTTGCAGGTTCTCCATGGCAACCAGCGACTCAGAAATCGACATAATAAACCCGGTTTCGTTAATATCAGCGTGTCCGCCGCCTTCGCCTTGCGGTGCACCGTATTTAGCGTTGAGATGTATGGTCATTTCATGCGAAAAGTTTGGAATATGCGCATAAACTGTATAATCACGCCGTTTGTCCAGCTGTGATTGCGCAAAATAGCGCAGCATATGCGTATTGCCGCCGTGCGAACAGACTAATATAATTTTATCCAGCCCATTGCGGGCGATTTCATCGCACAAGGCTTGCATGAGTTCCATTTGCAAGTTGGCTTCCAAAGCAACCGCGCCCATGTAATGCCGCACTTCGCTGACTTGCCCAAACGGGTACGATGGAAACACGACCGCCGTTTCCATCGCCGCCGCGCGCAAGCAGACGTCGCGGCCAAAGAACAAGTCGGTGCCGAGCGGCAGGTGGTCACCGTGCTTTTCGATGCAGCCAATGGGTACAAGGCATACGCCCTTGCTGTCTTTCACGGCTTGCGTAAATTGTTGGATGTTTAGTGTTTCCCAGTTCATGATGTGGTCTCCTTTAATGTTTATTCGGCGCGTTGATAGATTGAGGGGATTGATAAATAAACGTCATTGCCAACAGCGGCTTTTTGGAAGCCAAGCCTTTCGTAAAAACCGGCTATGTCTTTCGTTGTCCCAAGCAACCATTCCGAATTTGGAAAGTGCGCAATGCACCGTTTTACCAGTTCGCTGCCGATTCCCTTGCGTTGGAATTCAGGGTGAACGACCAAATCGTAAATGATTGACCGCATTATTTTGTCGCTCAATACCCGTACTGCGCCAACCAAGCGTTCCTCTTCCCACGCGGAGATAACTAGTGTTGAGTTTACAAACGGCATATTGAAGTATTGAGTCATCGAACCGTCAGCCCCGTCAGACCAGTCCGCGGATACAAATAATTTTTCCAGCTGCTCGCAGGGCAAGTCTTTTTTTGTAGTGTTGTAAGTGATGTTCATATTATTCTCCCTGCCGCTCTAGCGCCGCCACCATCGGCGCGTGGAAACTGTGGCACAACGCCACTGCCAACGCGTCTGCGGCATCGTCGGGGGTTGGTTTTTTTGCCAATTTCAGCAATTGCTGCGTCATTTTAATCATCTGCGGCTTGGTTGCCTTGCCGTAGCCCGTGACCGTCAGTTTTATGCTGCCCGGGTTGTACTCGTGCACGGGAATCATTGCCGCCGCAGCCGCCAGTAAGATAATGCCGCGGGCGTGTGAAACTTGAATGCCTGTTGTGATGTTTTGGTTAAAAAACAACTCCTCAACCGCCATCACATCGGGCTTTAACGCTTGCAGCAATTCAGTCATATCGTTATGAATTGTCAGCAATCGTGTCGCCAGCGGCAGCCCGGGCGTGGTGCGGATGACGCCGTATTTGACAGCGCGGTTTTCATGCCCAAACTTCTCAATCAGCCCGAATCCAATCGTGCCCAACCCCGGGTCAATGCCTAGGATTCGCATAACTTCTCCACCGCCCGCATGAGGCAAATTTTGCCTGATTCATACGTCAACCCGCCTTGCAAGTACGCCGCAAACGGCTCACGAATCGGCGCGTCGCACGACAGTTCAATCGACGCGCCTTGCACAAACGTGCCTGCCGCCATAATTACGTCACAGCCATAGCCCGGCATAGGCCACGGCTCGGGCGTAACAAAACTGTCAACCGGCGAACCGTACTGGATATTGCGGCAAAACGCAAGCAATGGTTCTGCCGTGCCGAACGCAATACGTGTGATGATGTCACTGCGCTGCTCGTCGCGCGTTGGCGAGGTGTCATAGCCCAGAAACGACAGCACTTCTGCCGCCACTGCGCTGATTTTCAAGGCTTGATTAACCGTGTGCGGCGCAAGAAAGAACCCTTGAAACAGCAATCGGTTCTGCCCTAACGTCGCCCCGCAATGCCCTGCAATGCCGGGAGCTGTCATACGCGCTGCCGCCGCCTCGACCAAATCGGCACGTCCGCAAATGTATCCACCGCACGGTGCCAGCCCGCCGCCGGGGTTTTTAATTAGTGATCCGACAGCGATATCTGCGCCCACGTGCGTGGGTTCGCGCGTATCGGTGAATTCGCCGTAACAATTGTCGACTACGATATTGATGGCGGGGTTGCGCGATTTTACAAAACTGCAAATTGCGCCGATTTCGTCAATCGTCAACGCCTTGCGCGCGCTGTACCCGCGCGAACGTTGGATTAACACTGCGCCCGAAACACCGTCAATTGCCGCGCCCAGTGCCTTGAAGTCGACTGCACCGTCTGCCAATGGCTCAACTTGGCGGTATTCTATATTAAACGTATCAAACGAGCCAACATTGCCCGCGATTACACCTTGCAACGTGTCGTACGGCGCACCGTACGCCGAGATTAGCGTTTCACTAGGCTTAATTGCCCCAAATAGCGCACAGGAAATTGCGTGTGTGCCGCTGACAAATTGCGTACGCACCAGCGCCGTTTCCGCGCCGAATACATCGGCGTAAATGCTTTCGAGTGCTGTGCGCCCGGCGTCATCATAGCCGTAACCCGTTGTGCCGCCAAACATGGCATCGCTTACGCGGTGCTTGGCGAATGCAATCAGTACGCGCTCGGTGTTGGCTGTGCTGATGGCGTCGAATTGGGCGAAGAGGGGGGCTAGAATTTGATCGGCCTGGGTGAATAACTCTGTAATATTAGGCATCGTTTTCACTCAACACTTTCATAATTTTCATACATACATTGCAAGCTGAATAACAGTCGCTTGTATCAACTGTTACGCCAAGGTTTTCGGCATACGCTAACAAATTTCCAACACCGCCGTCCAGCAACGCGCGCGCTGTCGGGATTGTATAGGGGTCATACTTGTCGAGAATGGCCAAAACGTTTTTCTCGTAGACGTTGCCAACAGGAAAGTGGCAAAGCATCAAATCGCCGTTTGGACTAACTGAAATACTGTCAATCTCGTCAAGCCTATTGGTGTAGGGCATTTGACCGCATGGTACGGACAAGTTAATGTCTTTGGGCGGCGAGAAGTATTCACCCAAGAATGTAAGCGCGTTACCCGCAGGAGAAATATCATTTCCGCTTGAAGTGTCAATGCCCAGCTCATTGAAGGGTTGCAACAGTCGCTTAGTTTCAATATTATACGGGTTTTGATGGTCTTTATTTACAAGCCATGCAGGGTGGACACGCAATCTTGACACTTTACTAAGCAATAGTGCTTTGGCAAATAAAATCACCGGTTCAATCGGTACATATCATGAAGAAATTATAACAGGAAAAGACGGGCGGTGTCAAATATCAAGCAACCACTTCACCACGCCATCCCTATCATTTTTGTCGCAAACAAAATCGGACGCTGCCCGAACCTCGGCAACGGCATTTTCTACGGAAACTTTGACATCGCAAGCCGCGAACAACGGCAAATCGTTGAGATTGTCACCAAACCCAATGAGCCGTTCAAAACCAAATGTTTCCCGCAAGTAATCGGCAGCAGTCTGTTTGGAGGCGTCAACGCTGAAAATCTCCAAGAACCAAAAACCTTTGCGATAGGTGTCGTGATACAGTACGCAATTCAACCCCGACAGCACTTGCAGCGCGTTATAAATCGGCAAAAGCCGCTCATGTGTATCGAGCAGCGTGAAGTAGATGATATGTTTATACGAGGCGTTGCTGAAGTTTTCAATATGCCGAAATCTTCTTTGATAGCTTGCGATGCGCTCGGCGATAAAATCGCGCATTATTTGTGACTTAGAGGCTTCGTGATAGGTTATAAATTCGCCGTCATTGCACTCGTACATAAAGGCGGTTGTATCAAATTGACGCAGTATGTTAATTATTGCCAAGGCAGCCTCGGGTGAAAGCGTGTTGATTTTGGCGTAACATTGCTGCTCCAAGTTGTATATCAACGCGCCGTTCATCAGAATAATAGGCAGGCGCAGATTGAGGTTCGCCAAAACTTTCTGCGTGGACTGTGATGCTCGCGCCGTAGCAACGGTAAAGTGCAAGCCGTCGGCAATCAGCGCGTTGAGTTTGTCAGTTGTATAGTCAGATAGCTCGGCGTTGCTGTTGAGCAGTGTGCCGTCAAGATCGGAGATATAAAGCGTCTTGCTCACAGCAGCCGCTCCTGCAACCCCTGCTGATATGTTGCAAGATTTTCTAAAATGCATTCATCTTGCCCGACAACAAATCGCACGATAAGGTTAAACGGCAGGTATTTTGGCTCAACGCACCAGAAGTTCATGCACTGCTGGTCGATGCCCCATTTGTGCAGAAGCGTGAAATTCTCATAGATATACACAGGGCCGTGCCCGCCGGGAAAAGCGTATGACGTAAACGCGCGCTTGCCCAAGTGTTCCTCAATATCGGCAATGCAGCCAAAGACTTGCTCATGCAACTCGTCCGGCGACATGATGGCTGTGTTATCATGCATTTTTCCATGCGGTTGCATGGTGGCAAAGCCGCTGTCTTCCATGATTTTGGCTTCTTGCCACGTAAAATGCGGCGTACCCACAACACCGTCTTTGGGGCGCGCGCCCATGGTGTCAGTCACGATAAAAATGTCGGTATGTACGCCTAACCGCTTGCAAATTGGATAAGCAAGGGTGAAGTTGCTCTCATAACCGTCGTCCATTGTACAAACAAAGGGCTTATCCGGCCATTCGGCACGTTCGTTGATGCAGTCATAGCGCTGTTTCAGCGAGATAGGCGTGTAGCCGTCATTGAGCAAGGCCGTCATGTCTTGCTCAAATTTTGCGGCCGTCGATGTCGCGAACATGTCGCCTTCAACCTCTTCGGTGAAGTTGTGATAGGCAACGACAGGGCAGTTGATGAGCTGATTGGCTTGCGTGGAAAAATCTAGTTTTGGCATGGTGTATCATCCTCTCATGTTTATAGCGAAAAGGCGACCGATGCAGCAAGGGTCGCCTAAACAGTATATCACAAACAATTAACCTATGTAAACGTTCTCTAACTGCCCCAGCAAATCCTCAACAACGCCTTCGAGCTGCACGCAAGTCGGGGTTGCCATGTAAGTGTTGGTAGCAATAATTTGGAGCTGACCGTCCAGCGCGTTGACCACGCCGCCGATGAAATACAATAAGTTACGCGCGTCGTCCTTGTTGGTGCGCTCAAGGTTGATGACCAAGATATGACGATTGCGCAGGTGGTCGGCAATGCAATCATAGCTGTCCTTAAAGCTGTTGGGCGACAAGATGATAACACGGTGCTGCGTCGCCGCCATAATGTTGACGACTTTCTCATCGCTCGGCACTTGGGCCGTTTCTGCGTTTTTTTTGCGCAACGGTGGGAACAATTCGCCCCCGTTTGTCTCTTCGTCCAAATACTCGTCATCCGGTTTCAGAAAATCTTTAAGCGCATTAACAAATCCCATAGTAAGTATCTCCTTGTGACTTTTTGTAGGGCGCGGTGACTCGCAACGCGCCAAGGTTTCATTCTCGTTGTCCGAATAGCACTGATCCCAATCGCACCATTGTGGCACCTGCCGCAATGGCATCGCGATAGTCGTCGCTCATGCCCATCGAAAGGACATCGAAAGAGTTTACAGAATTAGTATACACGCTTTGTTCACGAATGTCAACATAAATTTGCCTCATTTTGGAAAAAAATTTTAGATTGCCTCTGTTGACACCGTTTGACGGTGGCGGGATTGTCATAAGTCCGCGGATTTTCAGGTTCTTAAAGCGCGAAATTTGCCCAAAAGTTGACATAATTTCTTTTGGCGGAAAACCATATTTGCTATCTTCATCGCCCATTTTAACTTGTAACAATACGTCCATCACACATCCGATGCGCTTTGCCTCGCTGTCGACAACCTCGGCAAGTCGCAACGAGTCGAGGCTTTGGATCATATCCACTTTATCAATGATGTCACGCACCTTATTGCGCTGCAAATGCCCGATGAAATGCAAATTCGCACCGTCGTATGCACCGTCACGGTGCTTGGCAAGCAATTCTTGTACGCGGTTTTCGCCAACAACAGTTATACCGGCTTTGATAGCGCGGATGACTGTATCGCTATTCTGTGTCTTGGTCACGCCGACGGCAGTGACAGAGCCATAGTCTGCCGTTTGTGCCAGATGGTCGACTTCCATAAGGATGGATTGTATGTTTGTCATAGTGTTTATTCTCCTTGGTTGCAGGGGTAGCAGATTGTCATATGTGAGCGCTTGTTAGCTATCAAAATATTTTCTCATAAAACACGCCCACAATATCATCGTAAGGGCCAACCCTAATCATCCTATAACCTAGCTTTTTGTATAAATATTGATTTCCCGCGTCAAGCGCATTTTTACCTATCCGACCCGTTTCCCGTCATACAACCCTGCACCAATGATTAACTCATCGCTATCCCGCAACGCTCGCGGGTCGACGCGGTCAAATTCCAGCAAATAGTACGACTCACTCGAGTAAATAATCTCTACCGGATTCCAACGCGCTATGCCGGCGACCAGTTCAAACACGCCGGTTTCGCCATATTCGTTGAGATGTAAGGCATTTTTGGGAATGCGCAGCCCGCGGTGTGTGCGGAAGATAATTTCGGCCGATTGCCGCCGTGCGCGAATGGTGCCCGCCATATTTTCCCGTGAGCGGAAGACGACAACGCTCATGCCATCTTCATCACTGCCCACACGGTCGCGCCACATTTCAATGGTTGCCCAAAGTCCTTGCGAAAAGCGAATGGTGACATCACGCTCCAAACGCTGTGCCTGCTCAGTCGGCATAATGGCGGCGAAATACCAATGGAACTCCGGCACCAACTTACCAAGCACGCGTTCGCTGTCCACCTCGCGGCGCAAATTTGACAGGTCCCGTAGCATCGCGACAGTAATATTCTGCCGCATGCCGGGGTATAAAATCTCTTCATAGCCATCAACGTACGCCGAAAAAAATGCCGGCGGCAGCGTGTTGGTAATCGTGCTCTCCGCCGCCCGCTGCAAAGCTTGCAGTTCGCGTAGTTCGTCTTCAACTTGAGTGATCATAACATTGATGACGGCAGCATCTTCAAATGTGTGCTCGCGCAAAAACATCAGTCGCCGTAAATCCTGACTTTCGCCGTACAACTCGTAGGTAGCGCCTGTGTCAACGGCGTGCGCCAACACGGACAGTTGCTCAAAAATCAGCTGGTCCAGCGCGCTGGCGTCGGCAACAGTATCGGCATTGTCACGGATATTGCGCAGCATCTCCAGCCGCGCGTCCAGTGCGTGAATGCGCGCGGTGTGCTCTAAATCTTCAATCCGTTCGTACAGCGAGGCGAGCAATTGCCCTGTGCCGACCCTTGTACCCTCATCAACGTGCAGCTGTATCACACCCGGCGCGCGCGGCAGCACTGTTTCGTTGCGGATAAAATAGCCGTCAATGTTCAACGTCTCCTCTGACGTGTGCATGATGGGATTGACCAAAATGACGGGGTCGTTAATAAATCCTATCAAATGATACCCCATAAAAAACAACACAAAAAGAGCCAGCAAAAAGCACATGAGCTTAATGATGGGGTGGTCTTGTCGTTTATTGAGTGGTTTTTTTGGCATAATTTTCTCCTCTTATGTTAAGGCGCGATGAGGGCATCATATCTCTACACATCAATCCATCGCATATCATTTTCCCGCGCCAACCACGTCATCTGCCGTTTGGCATACCGTCGTGTGTTCTGCTTACACTGCGAGACGGCCTCTTCCAATGGCAACTTGTTCTGAATAACACCGATAAACTCTTTGTATCCGATCGCCTGCATAGCCTGCGATGACGGACTTACGCTGTTGTCAAGCAAACCTCGAATCTCATCAAGCAAACCGCTCTCGATCATAGCATCCACGCGCCGTTCAATTCGGTCGTATAAAACAGCGCGGTCACAGCGCAACGCCAAAACTTCGGCGTCAAAACGCGGTGCACCATGAGCTTCAAAACTCGATAGCGGCTTGCCCGACAGCTCGAAGACTTCTAAAGCACGAATGACGCGGCGTTTGTTGTTGACAGGAATATTAGCAGCCGAAACAGGGTCAACAACGGCAAGCCTATCGTGCAAATCTTGGCCGTCGTGTAAGTCTAGTCTAGCTCGAAGGGCCAAGTCGCCTTTCGGCGCGTCTGAAAGCCCACGGTACAGCGAACGCCAATAAAATCCCGTGCCGCCGCACACAACGGCCGCCTTGCCGCGTTGCCGGATGTCTTCAATGCATTGTAAAGCCTCATCGGCATAACGTGCGGCAGTGTATGACTCACGCGGGTCGGCGATGTCGAGCATATGGTGAGGGATTTCGGCGCGGTCTTGCCGTGTGGGTTTTGCTGTGCCGATGTCCATGCCGCGATAAATTTGCGCCGAATCACAGCTGACAATTTCTCCGTTATGTTTACACGCCAGTTGCATGGCAAGCGCGCTTTTGCCAGATGCCGTCGGCCCGAGGATGGCAATGACATGGCTCATAATTGCACCACGTAGCGAATATTGGTAATGTTGCGCCCTGCAAAATGCATAGGGTTACATGTGCCCTCAGACGTGAAACCAAGCCGTGCATACGCTTTCTGCGCGCGTAGGTTGTTGTCCAGCACCCATAGGTATGCAGTCTTGTACCCGTCAAAGCGCAGGTGTTCCATCGCTTTTGATATCATTGCATGGCCGAGATTTTGTCCCCAAAATTCGGGTAGCATATAGCAAGAGCAAATTTCGCCGTCATCAGGCCAACGCTCGTCCTGTGAGTGGCCGTAGTGCAATGCGCCAATAACTACGCCGTCAACTGCGCACACCAACCCACGCGGTGCAGGCACGTGTTCCCCGTTAAAATTTTTGGTAAATGTTTCTACCCAATGGTCGTCGGCCAAATTGTCTAAATACTCATCGCTCAACGTGCCGCGAAATGCTGTACGCCAAGATGTGGCATATACATATGACATACGCGGCACATCCCCAATGTGTGCGTGTCTTATGATATAATCCATGCTCATGCCCTCAAAAATAATTTTTCGATTGCCTTACGGCTCAATGCCACCAAAACAGGTCGCCCGTGTGGGCAATAACGCAAGTCGGGATTGCCCATCACAGCATTGGCGAGTGACTCAATTTCGGCGTATTGGCTGCTGCCGCCAACTTTGATAGCTGCTTTGCACGCCAGTTGTTTCAATGCCTCGTCGCGCGTGCGCAACTGCTTGGTGCGATGACCGTTTTGCAATAGCGTTGCCACTTCATCGAGCATGGCCGTCGCCTGTGAAGGGTCGATGTCATGCGGAATAGCGCGCAAAAGCAAGCTTCCATCGCCATAATCTTCTAACTCAAAGCCGATTTTTGCCAGCAATTCTTGTTGCTGTGTCAAAATGGCCCATTGGGTTGGCTCACACCGCACGACAATGGGTGCAAGGAGTTGTTGCGACAAGATTTCCGGCTGACTGTCACGCCATTTTTCATAGAGAATACGTTCATGCGCGGCGTGCTTGTCTAACAGCAGAATTTGCCCTTCCTCTTCGATGAGGATATAGCCGCCCAACGCCTCACCGATAACGCGGCAGGGGGTGATGGGGTCGAGAGTTGTTTGTGGTGATGATGTGGGGGTCGTGTAGGGCGCGGTGTCTTCAGTGCGTTGTGCCTCGGTATGTAAGGGCGCGCATGGCGTATCTGTAATAGATGGTGGTGTGGGTGAACTTTGTGGGACGCTTGGGGTAGCGTCCCCTATAACATCTGCATTTCGTACGAATGGCACAATCGATTGCTGCAATGTCATTTGTGGTGATGGCGCATAGGGCGTAATATTTTCATTACGACGTTCATTTGCGTCCTGTCGCGGGATGCTCGGGTGTGAATCCCCTGCGGGCGTTTCAACGCTCCTAAAATCCGGGCGCACAACACCGTCTGTCATTTGCAAAGCGTTCCGCACGGCGATATATATCGCCTCGAAGACTGTTTTTTCGCGCATGAATTTGACTTCCGATTTTGCCGGGTGTACATTGATATCGCAGTCGCCGGGGTCGATATCTAAATGCAGTACGCATATGGGAAACCGCCCCGATATGATCGTTTTGCTGTACGCCTCTTCAAGTGCCGCCATCATGACTTTGGCACTGACAGGCCGTCCATTGACAATGAAAATCTGCATGGCACGGTTGCCGCGCGCAATGGATGGATTGCCGGTAAAACCCGTAACACCAATGCCATCGTAGGTGTCACCGACAGTCAGCATATTGTTGGCAATGTCGCGCCCGTAGAGGCAGTAAATTGCAGACTGCAAGTTGTTGTCGCCCGGCGTTTGAAAGATTTCCTGCCCGTCTTTGATAAATCGCACTGAAATTTCAGGGTGTGCCAACGCTGCCCGCATGACGGCGCTTTGTATGTAACCCGCCTCAGTGGAGTCCTTTTTGAGGAACTTATAGCGAGCGGGAATGTTATAAAACAAATCGCGCACCGTGACAGTTGTGCCAATCGGGCAGCCAACGTTTTGCACATCAATGACATTTGACGCCTCAACGCGGATTTCATGTCCGATTTCGCTACCCTGCTGCCGTGATGTCATCGTTGCACGGCTGACGGCGGATAAGGCTGCCAATGCCTCGCCGCGGAAGCCCAGCGTCACAATGGCATCAAGGTCTTCCGCCTGCGTGATTTTGCTGGTGGCATGCCGCTCAAATGCCATACGCATATCATCAGCATCCATGCCGTGGCCATCATCGGTAACGCGCATAAATACCACGCCGCCCTTCTCGATTTCAACGGTAATGCGTTGAGCATGGGCGTCAATGGCGTTTTCGAGCAATTCTTTGACAGCGTTTGCCGGGCGCTCAACAACTTCGCCGGCAGCAATCATGTCGGCGATGTGTTGTGGTAATTTGCGTATGTTTGGCATGGAGTTTACCTCGAAATTCGGGGAAATCGTAGGGGCGGCATTCTGCCGTCCCTAACATATATAGATTACCATAATTCTACGCATCTAGCAAGTGGTTGACGGTGACATTCAACGCATTTGCCAAAAATACGACTTCAAAGTCTTGCACAAGGCGGTGTTGTCCCTCCAAACGCGACAACCCTGTCGCGCTGATGTCCATGCCAAGCACTTGCAATTGTGCGAGAAAATCCTTTTGTTTAATTTTGCGTTTGGTTCGCAGTGTATAGACTTTCGCGCCGACAATATTTTTGTCGCCGAGTAATACTTGCCGTGGCTTCATTCGTCATCGCCCCCTCCCTACGATGAGTGTAAAGCGAAAGGGGGTTGACTTACTGCGAATTATGCAGTAAAATAAAAAAATAATGCGATAAACGCACTATTGGGGGAGGCAATACAGATGGATAAATTTTGCAGAACGTGCGGCGGAGAACTTACGCAGGGGGCAGGGTTTTGTTCGTCATGCGGTAACGCAGTAGGGGAAAATGCTGCTGTGGTGAAGCTACAAATTAACAGAGATACAATCGGCATAGTGCTAATAATTCTTGGGACGATAGGGGTAGTGTCGGCAGGCATTATTATGTTTTTGGAGTATTTGCGTTGGCAGGAGCGATTTGGTGACTGGATCCCGTACAGACCGTCCGACAGATTGGTTGCGGCGATGGTTATATCGGGTGTAACCGAGTTCGTCGGGAATATGTTGTATGAAAAGACGCGTTATAGGGTGCTTCTCTTTTTGATAGGTGTGGCTATTTTTGGGATGTTTGCGCTTGTTGTATGGGGCGTGTTTTCGGTGGGGGCGTGATTTGTAGTGACATAAACAATCACAACGAAACGTCAACTGTATATGCACGGGCGGCAGATTGCCGTGCATTAACGAGATATACCACCTCACGCCCTCACGTCCCGCGCCTTTCCATGCAGCTCCGCCAACGTATTCATTGCTTCAATCGGCGTCAATGTATCCGGTGCAATGCTTGCCAGTTGCAGTACAAGCTCCAATGCCGACAGATCGGCCAGCGACAACTGCGGCTTTTCGGCAACAGCTTCGCCTGATGTTTCAATTCTCGCCGCGTTGTCTTCCAAGGTTTTTAGCAACGTCTGCGCACGAGTGACAACAGTTTTCGGCAATCCTGCCAATTTGGCTACTTCTACGCCGTAGCTGCCCTCTGCCGCGCCGCGCACGACTTTGCGCAAGAATACAATATCCTCGCCGCGTTTTTTCGCCGTGACGTTGTAATTCACAACATTGGACAGGTCGCGTTCCATGTCGGTCAGCTCGTGATAGTGTGTGGCAAAGAGCGAACGTGCGCCGATTTTCTTGGCGATATGTTCCAGCACGGCCTGCGCAACAGCCATGCCGTCAAAGGTGGAGGTGCCGCGTCCGATTTCGTCCAAAATCAGCAGGCTTTTGGGCGTGGCGTGTGTCAAAATGTGCGACACTTCCGTCATTTCTACCATGAAAGTCGAGCGCCCGCCTGTTAAATCATCGCTGGCACCGATGCGCGTGAAAACGGCGTCTACCATGCCGATCATCGCCTCTTTTGCCGGCACGAAAAAGCCCATTTGCGCCATGAGCGCAATCAGCGCGACCTGCCGCATATAGGTTGACTTACCCGCCATGTTGGGGCCGGTGATGATGGCAATCGTCTCTTCATGGCGGTCAAGCAGTGTGTCGTTGGGCACAAAGGGCGCGTCGCGCAATAACGCCTCAACAACAGGATGCCGTCCCTCGCGGATGTTGATGGCGTCGCCGTCATTACAGTATGGGCGGCAGTAGTCGTTTGCCACAGCCACGGCCGCCGCGCTGCATAATACGTCTAGCTCGGCAATGGCGGTGGCAGTGCGGCGAATGCGCTCGGCGTGCTTGGCGACGTCAACGCGCAACTTGGCAAAAAGCTCTTCTTCAAGTGCTTGCAAGCGGTCTTTTGCCGTTAGGATGGTGGCCTCCATCTCTTTAAGCTCCGGCGTGATAAATCGCTCACAGTTGACCAGTGTTTGCTTGCGGTCGTAGTGCGCTGGGGCTTTGTCGCTGTGCAGTTTTGAGATTTCAATATAATAGCCAAACACACGGTTGTAGCTGACTTTCAAGGCTTTAATGCCGGTGCGCTCACGTTCAGCCGTTTCCATATTGGCAACCAATTCCTTGGTATCGCGCATAATGGTGCGCAGGTCATCGACCTCTTGGTGGCAGCCGTGTTTAATCAGCCCACCTTCGGACAATTTCAACGGCGGTGTATCGACAAGCACTTCGTTAATCATTAGTGCGATATCATTGAGTGGCTCAATACGCGTATCAATATCAAGCAATAATTGCCCTTTGAATGCCGTAGTCTGCTGTTTCAACAACGCCACTTGCAGACAAGCCGCCGACAGTGCTGTGACATCACGCGCATTGGCGGTGTTGGCGCAAATGCGTGCGATGAGGCGCTCCATGTCGGCCATCGATTTCATAGCATCCATGCATTCACTGCGCAGCATAGTGTTTCCGTGCAGCGTTTGCACTGCGTCAAGCCGAGCGCTGACGGCATCAGTCGAACGCAGTGGGCGGTCAATACGATTGCGCAACAGCCGCTTACCCATCGGTGTGACTGTCTTGTCCAATACACTCAGCAAACTGCCGCGTTTGCCGCCCGAAAGGCTTTCGGTCAACTCTAAATGTCTGCGGGATGAAGCGTCGAGCGAAACGTAGAGTTCGGGTCGATAAATTTGCAACTTATCAAGCAGCCCGTCAAGCTGTTGCTGCGTCTTACGCAAATACGCCGTCGTCGCGCCGACAGCCGTTATCAGCCAATCGTCGCCGTGAATGTTGTTGCCAAAGAGTTCTTCGGCGGCTTTTCGCGCCGTTTTCAACTGCCACGCCTCATCATCGGTGCGCGAAATAGCGGCCGGATGCGTCGTCAAACAATCACCCCACGGCTCAGCGGTTTTGGCAAGGATAATTTCCCGCGGATTAAATCGCGCCAATTCATCGCACAGCGCGGCAACGCCATCTTCTTTTGATAACGATGTGGCGAAAATTTGCCCCGCCGAAATGTCGGCAAAGCACAATCCCACGCCGTCTTCGTTAAATGCTAAGGCGCAGAGATAATTGTTGGTGCTCTCGTCCAAACAGGTGCTTTCAGTGACCGTACCGGGCGTGAGATAGCGCACAACTTTGCGCTCAACCAATCCTTTGGCAAGTGCCGGGTCGCCCATCTGCTCACAAACGGCAATGCTATACCCGCGCTCGATTAGCCGCGCGATGTACGCTTCGCTCGAATGATACGGTACGCCGCACATCTGTGTCTGTTCCTCGGGCGGCACGTTTCTGTCACGCGTCGTCAGCACCAAATCAAGCTCAGAGCTGACCAAACGCGCGTCATGGTCAAACATCTCGTAAAAGTCGCCCAGCCGATAAAACAGGATATAACCCTCGTTTTCGTTCTTGAGGTCGTAGTATTGTTGCATCATGGGCGTTAAGGGTTTCTTTTGTGACATGGGTGTTGCTCCTTTTTGTGTGAAAATCGCGCACGGCGCGGACAGGAAAATCACCCGTCCTGTGGGACACCCTCTTTTCCGAAAGAGGGCAAGATAGGGATTAGCGTGAAATTAATTGTTGTTGGATAACGTTGCAGACGCTTTGAAAAGATGTATCTACTTCTGTATTGGAGAATCGCAAAACATGTAAGCCTAAGCCGTTGAGATAGTTTGTGCGTATAGCGTCGTAGTCTTTACCTACGTCAGTGTAATGGTGCTGCCCATCCAGTTCGATGACTAGCTTCTGTGAGTGACAGATAAAATCAACAATATAACTGCCTATGATGGCTTGTCGTAAAAAACGGCGAGGGTGTGTACGTAAGAATCCATACCAAAGTTTATTTTCTTGCGGTGTAGCATTATTGCGCAAGTCACGTGCCCGTTGTTTTAATTTTTGGTTGTAAAGAAACATTCTAGTTTCGTTCCCTCCTCGCCCTCTTTCAGAAAAGAGGGTGCCGTCGCAACGGCGGGTGATTTTCTCCCTCGCGCTCGTGCGCGACGTCTCCCAACACAGACATTGGACGCGCAATGCGCGCCCCTACAATTTTGTGTTCTCAATCGTCCTCTGCACCTCCAACAACCGCATAAATCGTGCCTTCTTCACATCCTCCGGCACAACATTCTCCATACTTGCCGCCGGCGTATCTTTACGCGGCGAAAACAGAAATGTAAACAATTGCTTGAACCGCACGGTCTCCAGCAGCGACAACGTGTCTTCAAAATCCGCATCGCTCTCGCTGGGAAAGCCGACGATCACGTCGCTCGTCAAGCGCACATCGGGAATCAGCTCGCGCAATTGCTCAATTTTCGTCAAATATTCCTCTCGTGTGTATTTGCGGTTCATTGCGGAAAGCATGGCGTCACTGCCCGCCTGAAACGGCAGGTGTAGGTGTTTTTCAACTTTGCTGCAGTCTGCCATGGCTTGAAACAGCGCCAAATTCGCGTCCTTGGGGTGGCTGGTCATAAAGCTGATGGAAAAGTTACCGTCTAGTGCGTTAATTTTGCGCAAGAGTGCCGGAAAGTCGCAGTCGCCGTCGCGGTAGGCGTTGACATTTTGTCCAAGCAGCATAATAGTCTTGTAGCCCTCGGCAATGGCTTGCGTAATTTCGTCTACAATATCGCCAACACCACGACTGCGCTCGCGTCCGCGCACATACGGTACAATGCAGTAGCTGCAATAGTTATCGCACCCGCGCATAACGGTTACCAAAGCATCGCGCTTGCCATTCTGTCCCGAAGAGCCGCGCACAACCGGCAACTGCTCGTGCCAAGCATCGTCTTCTTCAATATCGACAGCCCGCGTGCCGTCAGACAAGCTATGGCGCAAAAGCTCGGGCAATTTCGGCAAAGCATCCGGTGCAATGATAATATCAATTTGCGGAAACTCGTTTTGCAATTTCTTAGCCATATCCGGCTGTGCCACCATGCAACCGCAGACGATAATGCGCAATTCCGGATTCTTGCGTTTCAAAAATTTTAGCCGCCCGATGTAGCTTAACGCCTTGTTTTCGGCGTGGTCGCGCACGGTGCAGGTGTTGATGAAAATGACATGGGCAGCCTCCGGCGCATCGCACAACGCATAACCTTGCGCTGTCAGCAGCCCTGCCGCCATTTCACTGTCGCGGACGTTTTGTTGGCAACCGAATGTTCGGATAAATAAAGTCATAATTCACACTTCATGATGATTTTGAGGGATTGGGATAGTTAATGCTTTAAGGCGGGGAACAGAATGCTTATTTGCAATATTCGAAAAATTCCAATGTTTCTCCGTCCGGACCTGTAAAGAATATGTTCTTTATGCCGCCGAGCATAGGCGCGCTCATAATACGTGACGCGTCTATGTTGATACCATTTGCTTTGGCGTTTGCGACAGCTTGCTCGATATTATCGACAGTCATAGCAATATGGTCGACTGTCCCTGCGGTACGTTCTTCGCTTATCCCAATCAATTCGATGAGACATGTGCCTGCACTGAGAAAAGAAAGCCGGGTTCCGTTGTCGGTTTGTTCGTTATTATCAAGCGTAAATCCCAAGCGTTTATAAAAATCGATAGATTTGCCTATATCTTTGACGAATATACCGATATGAGCCAATCCTGTAATGTTGGATTTCATACTTAAGATTCCTTTCGTTTCTGCTGGTTCAAATATACACACTGTGGTGTGGTATAAGCGTGACAATCTGCCACTCTTGCACTACCCACTCACACTGTAATTCGGCGCTTCCTTCGTAATCGAAATATCATGCGGATGGCTCTCACGCAGCCCCGCACCCGTGATCGTCACAAAAACACCATGCTGTTGCAAATTGGGAATATTCGGCGCGCCGCAATACCCCATGCCGGCACGGATGCCGCCGAGCAGTTGGAATGCCGAGTCGGCCAACGAGCCTTTGTATGGAACGCGGCCTTCTACACCTTCCGGCACAAGTTTTTGCGAACCCTCTTGAAAGTACCTATCGGCGCTGCCTTTGGCCTGCTGCATCGCAGCAATCGAACCCATGCCGCGGTAAACTTTGAAGCGGCGCCCTTGGTATAATTCGCTTTCGCCCGGCGATTCCTCACAGCCGGCAAACAACGAGCCAATCATGGCGAGATTGGCACCTGCCGCGAGAGCTTTGACAATGTCGCCCGAGTACTGAATGCCGCCATCGGCAATGACGGGAATGCCCTGCATCGACGCGGCGCAAGCAGCATCGTAAATGGCCGAAATCTGCGGCATGCCGATGCCGGCAACAACACGCGTGGTACAAATCGAGCCGGGACCGATGCCAACTTTGACGGCATCGGCACCCGCATCAATAAGTGCTTTTGCACCGTCTGCAGTAGCCACATTGCCCGCCATAAGCTGTGCATTGGGGAACGCCTTTTTGATATCACGCACCGCAGCAATAATATTTTTCGAATGCCCGTGTGCGCTGTCAAGCACAAGCAAATCAACACCGTTTTCCAACAATGCTTCGGCGCGCTCATGACAGTCACCCGACACGCCGATGGCTGCGCCGACAAGCAGCCGTCCCTCGCTGTCCCGCGCCGAGTTGGGATAGGTCACAATTTTCTCAATATCTTTAATGGTAATCAGGCCCTTGAGGTGCCCCTGCTCGTCGACGATAGGCAATTTCTCAACTTTGGCGTTGGATAAAATGCGTTTGGCCTGCTCCATCGTCGTGCCGACAGGCGCGGTAATGAGGTTTTTATGCGTCATTTTTTCGGAGATCAACTGGCTCATATCTTCAACAAACTTCAAGTCGCGGTTGGTGATAATGCCGACCAAAATGCCCCTCTCATCGCAAATCGGCACACCTGAAATGCGATACTTGCCCATCAAGGCGTCGGCATCCTGCAACGTATGGGCGGGGGAGAGAAAGAACGGGTTGGTAATGACGCCGTATTCGCTGCGCTTGACGCGGTCGACCTCTGTCGCCTGCGCCTCGACCGACATATTTTTGTGAATAATACCAATGCCGCCCTCGCGCGCCATGGCGATAGCCATACGCGATTCGGTGACGGTATCCATCGCCGCGCTGACGAGCGGCATATTAAGTTTAATGCTCTTGGTGAGATTTGTCGAAAGATCAACATCCCTGCCCAGAATTTCACTATACCCCGGAATGAGAAGCACATCATCGAAGGTGTAACCTTTTTTTAGAAATTTGCCAGCAACGTCACGGTTTACCATAAAAAACACCCCTTTTCTTTTGCTGTAAGTATAGCAGAAAAGAGGGAGCTATGTCAATGTTTGGCGGAGCATTTAACGGGCAATAATCGATAGATTATTTTACAACTACCTTTGCAGTTCAAACCGCGCATCATCAAATGCGTCAACCGCGTCCCGCAAAGGATTGTCAGCGGCGTCCACTTTGCGCAACGCCGGACAGTTCAGCAACGGTGCCAGCGTTGTAATATTGTTATTTGATACATTCAAGATTTGTAATGAACGAATATTTGTCAGCGGTGCGACAGAGGCAATGGCATTGTTACGAACGGATAAATTTTTAAGCAAGTCGAGATTTGCCAATGGGGTCAGTGATGTAATTTGATTGTCGTCGAGACGCAAAACATGCAATTGTTCAAAATATTCTAGCGGCGACAAGTCATTTACAGCGTTATCTGATAGCATGAGGATTTCCAGTTGCGCTAAATTTGCCAGTGGCGATATATCGCTAATGTTGTTGCCGCTTAAGTTGAGTGAAAACAGTAATTGCATGTCATGCAGCGCCTCGATCGATGTAATGCGATTGTTGGACAAATCCAGTTGCCGAAGCCAATCCATTTGTGCGAGGGTGTCTAAGTCGGACGTTGTAACATGAGCGTTTTCCAGCGTCAAGTGCTGTAACGTTGGCAGTTGTGCCAGCACATCAAGACCGTCGAGCGGCGTGCTGCCGCCTAAGAGCAGCAACTCTCGTAAACCTGTCAGCCACTGCAAGTCTTCAAGCGTCGTGGGCATTACACGGAGCGCCTCGTTGTTGAGCCCAACAATATCCCACAAATCACTCGTAAACAATTCACCTGTTGGCTGCCCCAATGCGTCGCGTACCAACGCCTCTATCGCCTCATCCACGAACGCCACAGGCTTGACCAAGCCCTCCAAACGGTACGTCCCTTCAAACAAACGGCTGACCAGTCCGTCCTCGCCCACCGCAACGGCAGTCAGCACATTTTCACCCACCGGCAGCGCAATCGGTGTATCAAACGGCTCACTATTGACCGATGGCATCGAGCCGTCCAGCGTGTAAAAAATCTTGACACCGTCGTCGGTATCAAACGTGACATACACGTGTTCACCAAACTGCCCCGGTTCGGGATCGGGTACAGGCATCCGCGGTCGCAGATCATTAATGCGACCCGCAAGCCCGTCCTGCGCGTCAAGCAACTCAATGGCGTCACGTAGATTATTCTGTAACACAAACAACGCCGACAACGCTGTCAGCATTGTCGGTTCACCGGCTTGTACCTCTAAGCCGGCCAGCAACAGACGCTCAGCCTGCGGATAAAATCCCTGTGCTTTCAGCAATCGCACCGCCTCCAGCCGCACCGCCGGCGATTGCGGCAACCGCGCCAAAGCACGCTCATAGTGCGACACCGCCGTAGCATAATTGCCGACACTTTCAGCCCGCTCAGCTTGCCACACATGATAACGGCTGATAAGCCCGTCGCCAAAGACAAAATAACCCGCAGTCAACCCCGCCGCGATCAGCAGCAGAACAATCAATCTGACAGCGATCTTCATGCAAAATCACCCCGTAGGGCGCGATGGTCTCATCGCACCGTGTAATTGTCACATCTCACATTTCAAAAATTACCCAAACAAATCCAACAACCGCCGAAAGAACCCGCGCCGTGCCGGCAATGCGCCGTCATTTTCGGCACGCGCTGCTTCAATGGCCGGCATTCGAATAACAAATTGCACCATCTCAATGACTTCATCGTTGCGTTCGTCGACAAACGACACCGGTGTAAACTCACTGTCAGCGTCATCAAGGTTCAACGACTCGGTGACCAAGTTGACCAATGCGTTGGCGTCGTAATACAATCGCTCAATGCTTTCCGTCATTTCGCCAATGTTGTCGTTGATACGGCCGGACTCGCCGCGAATGGCGTCCAGGGCATTAAAGCTGTGTAACAGCATTTCGCTGAATGGCAGGAAGACACTGTTGAGCTGTCCTGCCTCGGCATTGAGTGCTGCAGCACCGCCTGAAGCATCATACACGCTGTTGAGAATGCTGTCAAAATCATCAAAAAACGCGCGTGTGCGTTGCAAACGTTCAATCAACTGTGGGATGGTGTTGCGTGCCGTGGACGTGTTGATCAAATGCATCTCGTGGTTGAGTTCATCGGCAAAATGGTCAGAGTGAAAAGGCCCGCGTGTTTGCATGCCCGCCGCCTGCCGCATGCTGTTGACCGAAGTCTGCGCCGACCACAACAGATCCATAAATGTATACCACGCGTCGTGGCGCAGCTCGTCGCGCTGTTCGGCAATATTCAGCTCGGCCAGCGTACCGAAGATGGCCGCGGCGCCGCCGACAGTATCGGTCATGCCTTGGTTGATGCTTTCAATCTGGCCCGATATGTCATCGACAGGCAGTGCATGAATGCCGCCGCTCAAATGACCTGAATCATCACGAACCGATAGCGCCGTGTCGCGCAATACCGTAATGGCATTTTGCAAACCCAATAAATTGACGCCAAACCGACCCAAGTCACCTAAAAAAGCGTCTTCAACAAAAAGCCCGCTCATCGTTACGCTCGGCATACGGAAATCAACAACATCGGCAAAGACGGTGAACGTACCTCCGCGCCCGGGCGCGAATGTGTAGGTGAACTGCCGGTATGTACCGACATTCTTGGCCGTTGCGCCTGCCGCGTCAACGTTGTGTGCGACAGCTGTACTTAGCAGCAACGTCACTTGTACCGTGTATTGCCTGAAAAATGCAGCACGCACACTTTCATTCGGTCGCGCCGAAATGTCAATCTGCAAGCGACCGCTCTGGCCGCCCAAATCGGCCGCATCAATCGGCATATCGTCGAGCATATAACCAATGTCAAAATGCCAAGGCAAGTCAAGCCTGTTCAACGAACCTTGGAACGACACCGACTGCTCGCCGGCCTCCAACGTCACTGTATCGCCGCTGTGTCGCAAGTTCTGCGCGCCAATCACGCTACGTACATCATCATAATCACCGTAATCAACAATACTGCCGCCGTGCGGAAATGTGTTGACAATGGTGATGACCTCAACATCGCCGCTGCTGTTGAGGTTGGCATACACAATTTCTTGCTTGGCCAGCGCGCTCACACTCAAAAACAACAGAGCGGCAAGCAACGCGGCAGTCAAACGAGTCAATTTTTTCATGATTTGGTGTCCTCCTCGGCGTTATGAATGTAGTCGCTTCCCCTTGCAGGGGAGGTGTCCGCGTCGGCGGACGGAGGGGCTATGCTGTCAAATACAGACTGATCGGGCACAATGTCACTTGTGTGTACCGTTGTCGGTGGCTCCTCGGCCGGCTTCAGCTCCTCGGTCTCAACGTCCTCGTACTCGTAGTCGGGGTCTTCTTCCTCATCGTCGCCCGCGTAATAGTATTCCCAACCATCGCCATCTTCATCACCGCCACCGGGCAACCCGAAGTCGCTGTACTCCACCTGGTAGTGCAAGTCGTCCTTGTCGCTGTAAATCTTGGCCTTGCGCCAAGTCAAGCGCATAATCGGTTCATCAAGCAATCGCAATAAGGCGGGCAAAATAAACAGCGCCGCGCCCAAGCCAATCAACGCGCCCCGCAACAGCAATAATCCAAGATGACTGACCGCCAACTGCGGTGCGAACAACGCCAAAATCAGCCCGCAGACGGCTAAAGCTCCGGCACCGAGCATCATAGGTTGCGCTGTCGACTGAATGGCGACAAACGTCGCGCGGTCGCGCGTAAATGTCTCGCGTTCTTGCAAATAGCGGCGGGCATAGCGAATGGCAAAATCGGCCGTCAAGCCCAACAACACCGTTGTCAGTGTCAAAAACGCCGTCTGCGATATAGGGTTGCCCGTAAAGTAGGAAACAGAGAGCGAAATCCAAGCCATCAGCTGCAACAGCACGGTAATGACAATGGGGATCACAACGCCCTTAAATGCCGGTATCAACAAAATCAACACGCCGGCAATAACGATTAAATTAAGTGTGTAAATGGCCGGCTGCTCTCGCGCTAATCCTAAATCGCCGCCAATGTACCCTGAGGCAAAAAAACTGCGCGCAATGCTGTCAAGTTCGGTAACGCCGTATACAGCGGTCTTAACAGGCAGCCCAACTGTCAAAATAAAACGGCTGTCATCGTCAACAAAAAACTGACGGCGCAACGACGCGTCGACAAACTCCGGCGGCACAGTCGCGCCGACTTCACCCACAAACGAGCGCACACTGTACACATATGGCAACCTGGTCAAGCGGTTGTGCAGCAGCAGTTCAAGATCAGGTCGCCCCTGTGGCACAAGTATCGTAACCGTGTGCAAGTCGCCAAATGTTTCGCGGATGGCAGCGTTGCCGCCCGCGTCGTGACGGAACGGCACCTGCCGGTACGCCAATATCGCGGGAATAAAAACAACAAGTAAAACACCGATAGCAACCCCGCGCAACGTGAAGATAGTTCTCCCCAATTTTGGCCCCTTCGGAAAGTCATCTTCCTTTGCTGACTCACCGCTCGCAGAAACATCGCCTTCGTCGGTTTCGTCCTCATACTCCAAGTCATCGGGCGAGGGCGGCGCGGCAAAATTGTCGCGCTCGATAAACCGCATAAACAACAGCGTCTTGACAGGCAACAGGCAAGACACAACTAAAACCGCTAAGATAACACCCTTGACCATCACCCAGTCCTGCAACGCCGCAAAAGCAACGATAGCAACACCTGCCGCAACCACGGTAGCCGGCAATGTGTTCTGTACTGTCGTGCGCATAACGTCCTCAACATCGTATGTTGCGTCGTCATCGTCATCCGTGCGCTCCAGCTCGGTCTGCTCTTTCTTAAAGCGGCACAGCAGTGCCGTCCCGTACCCAACAGCCACGGCAAAGATAAGCAGCGCGCCATAGGCGGCGGTGTACACAGAAATGTCAGTAAAAAACGCGTTGGTACCCGCGTGAATAACCGCCGCGACAAGCGCCGCACCTATGATGAGCAGCGGGTGCCACAGCGAGCGAGAAACAAGGATAAGCAACATCAAAACAACAATCGCCGCCAATATCAACAGCAGCAACATAGACCACATATTCATGATCGCTGCCGCCGTGTCGTCAAATACTGCATAAGGCATTGCATTGCGTGCCGCCGTGACAACAGCGGCATGGTCGGTGACAGTCAGCCAAAACAAAGCGTTGCCGTCATGATAATACGGGTTGGCAACACCGTCAGGCAACAACTCCACAGGCGACCCGACCGAGGTAACATCGTCGAGCCAGCGAATGTCAACAACACCGTCAATAGCCAGTAGTTGCTGCTTATAGTCAATAGCCTGTCCGATATCGACATCACGCACCATGACGCGCAAGTTGGGCAAGTCACAAACTTCGGTCTCTTGGCGCACTTGCACAAGCGGCAACAGCAGCACCGACAAAAACAGCAGTACTGCGCAAGTAATGAGAATAACTTTTTTTCGCCCGAGAATGCAGGACAATATCTTTTCCATAGCGACCTCGACTTACACTTGATTGCCCTAGTTTACCATATTATGTATATGTGGTCAACCCGCCCGCAGAGAAAATTATGTATAGGCGATTATCAATCGCCCGCAATATTGCAAAACGCCGTGTAGCGGTGAACATTGCTCACGACATCTCCCCATCAAGTCTCCGAATCCTCTGCTTCAACACATCACACAGCTCCGCCGCTGTCTCCATATCCTCGCTCTCACTCACCACACGCAGCGCCGCCCGCATAGTCAGCGGCGCAATCGTCACCATGCCGTTGCCGACACGTAGCCGCAGCCCTTCGCCCAATTCGGCATTTTGGCTTCGCTCAGCCAATGCCCGCATAACAGCCCCGCGATCATTGCGTAGCGGCACTTCAACAAATGACGTCGAAAATGACGGCGATTTTCTGTCATACTCAGCGAGTGTCATGTTTAATTTTGTGAGACCCGACAGCAAATAGCACGCCCGCGCGCATGCGTCATGCAGAAAAAACTGCTGCGCCAACAGCGCCCGCGCCGCGTGCCCGTCTCGTCCCAAGCGCAACAGCCGCGTATTTCTCTCTTTGGCCCACTCATCCAAACAAGCTGGCGCATCGTACGGCACAGCAATGGCGGGAATGCCGTTATCCCAAGCCATCAAGCAGCTCAATGCCAACAGTCGCCCCGGCGGCACCACCGCGCCGCGCTCATCCGAGCAGAGCAATGTCAAACCATCATCATCAAGGCTGAAAAACGGCGCGATACTGCGCGAAGACGGCGTTACACGGCAACCAATACCGATCAATGCGTGGCGCAGTATCGCCGTCGGCACAGGATGCCCGGTAACAGTCAGCATTTGCCGTGCACGGTGTTTGCCGACAACCGCTTTTAGGTAGGCCACCGACAGCCCGCTGATCGTCACGGCAGCACCTGCCCGTTCACTGTCAGCGACAATCACCTCACCGCGTTTGACGGCGTTCTCCAACTTGCGCTCCATTTCGCGGTCGATCGGCAAACCACTGCTGTCAAACACTGACAGAATCAGCTTCAACTTCTGTTGCCGCACAAACACCGACAGCGAAAACCCGTGCAACACTGCGGCATAGGCCGCTACCGCTGCCAGCGGTGCGTCGCAATTGGCCGTCGGAACGCCCGCGCTGTTGCAGGCGCTGGACAGCAACTGCGCGTAGATCCGCGCCGATTCTCCGCCAGCATATGAAATGCCGACGTCACCTTTAGCCGTTGCGGCAATTGCCGAGCCCAATCGCAAGCAAAAATCAGGTGTAATGTCTGCGCCGATCTCGCCAAACAGACGCCCGCTGCCGTCAAAGACAATCTCTTTGCGCACCTGGCCGGTAATCACACTGCCGCAAACCAACTCGCCGTCGCTGACCTCTTTGTTTGGCCATACACGGCTGTGCTCATGCAGCTGTGCATGTTCGCCGACAACCGAATACTCACCGACCACACTGTACTCATGCAGCTGTGCGCCGCGTTTAACCGTTGCGCCGCGGCAGATAATGGCCCCCGTTGCCGTCACACTGTCATCAACCTTGGCGCTGTCAACGACACTGCGTTCAATTCGTGCCTCCGCGCCAACGCTGCTGCCTCCGCCGATCACGGCATATGGACCAACGATACAGCCTTCATGCAGCGTCACGTCCTCGCCGATATAGCACGGCGCGATGACAGATGCTCCGTCGGGACAATTTGACTGTGTCGGCGAGGCAAAAAGTTCAATCTTACCGTCCAGCGCGTCGTGATGACAGCGCAAATACGCTGCCGGGTCACCGATGTCGCACCAATAGCTGTTCATTTCCAACCCGTAGACGGGCAATTTGTCGGCCAATAGGGCAGGGAAGAGGTCGCGGGCGAAATCAGCCGCTTTGCCCGCCGCAACACGGCGCAAAATCGCGGGATTAATGATATACACACCGGTATTCACCAAATCGGAAAATACCTGCTGCCAGGACGGTTTTTCAATAAAACGCTCAATTTGCCCATCCTCCCGCAGCATCACCAACCCGTAATCAAGCAGCTCGTCTTGCTGTTTTAGCAACAATGTCGCTGCTGCGTCTTTTTCGCGGTGAAATGCCAACGCCGCTGTTAAATCAAAATCACACACCGCGTCACCGCTGATAATCAACAAAGCATCATCGGCCAACGCATTCGCCATCGCCGCTGCGCACCCGCCCGCCGTCCCCAGTGGATTGGTTTCGATCGCGTAACGCAATTTGACACCAAAGTCATGTCCATCGCCAAAATGATCGGTAATGACATGTGGCATAAATTTCAACGTCATCACAATGTCATCAAACCCATGTTTGCGCAGCAGCGAAATACTGTGCTCCAGCACCGGCTTGTCAAAGAGCCTTACCATAGGTTTGGGGCGATTGCAACTGACAGGCCGCAGCCGCGACCCCTCACCGCCCGCCAAAATAACGGCTTTCATGCTGTTGTCCTCCTATATACTATCTATTAAGGCTGCTGAAAGTTTTTTCAACGCGACTGTCTCACGCGATATTCACATATTATGCCTGTCGAACCCTGTCGTTATGCAATTACAAATTTTTGATTCACCCAATTAGCCAAACCCTTGCACAAAAAGGCAAAACACTATCAAGCAGTCAATATAATAGCCAACGCGAGTGTGAGCGTTGTTGCGGTCCCGAACCAACGAGCAACGACGGGGACAAAGAGATCACCGCACCCCCATAGATTGCGACGGCGACTTCTGAAAGTATGCAACCCTTTTCGTCATAGAAAATTTCCAACAACTTGCTCAATAAGACTTGCAAAAGTCGACATCATCTGATACACTGTCGCCAAAAGACCTAAAATACGCGATAAAGGGGAGAAAAAACCATGAAAAACGCCAAACGCCGCCTCGCCCTGTTGACGGCGGCAATATTGGCATTCACACTGCTCGCCAACTTCGGTGCGCAGGCGTTTGACGATATTGCCGACAACTCGCCCAACCAACAACGCGCCATCCACAGCCTGCGACAGATCGGCATCGTACATGGCGTTGACACTGGCAGCACGCGCTTTGCGCCCAATGACCCCATCTGTCGCTCGGCATTTGTCAAATTATTGTACACGGCAAGCAACAACGGCATTCACGACAACGCCGTCAATTATCGGAGCCGCCCCAACCCCTTTGCCGATGTCAACACTACCAACTGGGCATATGGTTATTTGGTATGGGCGCTGGAAAACGGCATCATTTCAGGCACCGGCCATGCACCCGACGGTCGCGTTATCTTCCATCCGCGCGGACAAATCCGCTTGGTCGAGGCCATGAAAGGCCTGCTGGGGCTGATAGGCTATTGCCCGCGTCAGCTTGGGTTCAGTGGCTCGGGTTGGCGGCAGAATATTATGACCCATGGCATCAATGCCGGTCTGCGCCTGCCCGATTTTGCGCATATCGGCGATATGGACTTTATGACCCGTGCCGATGCCGTATTGCTGGCCTATGCTGCGTTTAATGTCAGCACGGTGCGCACAGTTAGCGGTGTTGTTATGCCCAATAATGTCAACTTTCTGTACAGCGAGATCGGTATGCGGCGCGTCGAAGGCACGGTAGTTGCCAATGATGCCGTACGCCTTGTCGCCGTGCCGCAGCCTGCGGGCAGTACCGTTCTCTTTGCTGTTGACGCAAGCGGCAGTGACATCTTCGAAAACCGTGCCGGACAGTTTATTACCATTGAAAACGCCGCCACCGACGCGTCGTTTATCGGACAGCAAGTCTTCGTCGTCGCACGGTTCAGCGATGCAAACACGGCAACCACCAACGGGCCGCCTGCCCACAACCCGCGCTACCGCGTCACCGCAACATACAGCGTCGCGCTCAACGCCGGCAACACATCGGTCCCCGTTTATATCAATTACAGCCGCACAACATCAAACATGAATGCGACGATACAGCGCGGCCGCCAAGCACCCTTGTATATCGCTAACCAACAAGGGCAATTCCTTACGCCTTTCAATAACATCAGCTATATCCTCGATGAGCAAGGACGCGTATTGCGCGTTCTTGCCGAAGAATGGGTATATGGCCGCGTCACACAATTGAGCGATACACACATCACCGTGCTTGGCGCCAACGACGGCGCGCTGTTAATTGACAACCAACCCCGTGAGCGTGAGACAGACGGCCCCAAAATGCGGTTAGGCGATATAGTTTTTGCGCAAGTTATCGGCACAATAGGGGGTACCCGCCGAAATACCATGCAACTATCAGTCCCTTTTTTGGGTAATGTCAGGCAGTCCGACCCGCAAAGCGGGCGTCTGCTCATCGACAGTACTTGGCATAATTTATCGATTAACCCACAACGCTCTGCAGCCCACACCCTACAAGCCTTTTTGGACCTGACCGGCTCATGGCGCTTCACACTTGACAAAGCTGGCAACATCATCGATTGGACACCTGAAAACCCCGCAAACGCCCAACGTGTAGGGCTCATCACTGCAACCATGACAGTCCAAGAACGTGACGGACCAGTGTGCTACGCCATCATACAATCAAGTGACAACGTGCTACGTAGCTTGCCCGTCGCCTCCATCAACGGTGTACGGCCCACCGATGCGCACTTTGCCGCGCAGTTTAACCAACTGACGGAAAATATGCTGATAGCCTATACTATGTCCAACAACCAATGGACGCTGATAGCCTATAGTTCGCGTCTGAGCGGCTTTGATATCCATCACGCTAGTGCACGGATTGATTTTGACGTCGCCGTAAGCAGCCGCATCACCGTAGCTGGTAATGAGTATACTGTCAATCCGCAAACGCGCTTCTTCGTGCGCCGCAACGGCGTATGGGAGACTTTTACCGGCGCGCCGAGTTTCAACGTCAGTGGCATCGGTGAAGTACACAGTGAGAGCCGCGCGACATATGGTTATGCGCGGATTGTGGTCATTCCCTAACGAAAAATCAACTGCACCAATAGCAGCATTGCAAACCCTGGCACGCCTAGCACAGCAATGACACCAACATTGACAGCGTTGACGCCGACTGTCATATGAAACGGCTGTCCCGCAATATTAAAAGCAATCAGCAGCACAAAGCCTGCGGTAACATTAACTAAAATCTTAATAACTGGCTTAAACGGCATATTAAACAGACGGATCGCGGCGGCGAAAAACAGCAAAGCCAGTGCGCCATAAAGAATATATTGGGACATCATAGAGACCTCCATATGTGGGCAAACATTGAACAGTCGTGCAAAGGGAATAAAGTGCAGAAAGACGGAAATACGACACACTGTGCCACGACGTGGATTTTCGTCATTTGGGTTTATTTCAATTGTTCGTGCGTCGTCGTGAAATGTAGCATTTGGAATATATGCAGCCTTAGGACGTGCCATGACAGAAAATTTTGGCAGGCGTAAAATTAGCAAATGCGGCTATACTAGCACCGGACACGAAAAGTGCTTTTTAGGCCGGTGTTTAGAAGCACCTTGCTTCTGATGAAAGGCTAAAAGCGTGCAACGGCAATCGCTTGAATGAAGTGACAAAAGTTCGGAAGGCTTGCGCTTGTTTTAGAACTTGCCGTGCGGCTCTTTCGTGTCTTAACATAAGAACTGCTGAGCAGTTGCCCGGAAAAAGTAGGAGTGTTTGAAAACTTCCGTGTAGTTGATACAGCCAACAGAGTCGAAAGATAGAAAATCAAAATTTTGCTGAATAGGAAACATCGCGAAGCGTGACAAACTAACTTTGCTATCCGTACGCCAAATTCCGACTTGACCCGCCGTGCATTCAGTGGTATAATCAACCAACGAACGAAGGAGGCTATACCATGAACGACAATGTTAAGGATCTATTGGAGAAAGTTAAAGAAAAAGGCACTGCCGCGGCTGAAATTGCTGGCAAGACAGCCAGTTCCGCTGGCAAAAAGGCGGGTGAAATTTGGAGTATTACTCGTTTGCGCATGCAGGTCTATGACCTCAATACGGAGTTAAGCAACCTTTACCGCCAGATGGGTGAAATTGTCTATACTGCGCATATTGATGTCGAGGCCGATACGTCCGACATTGAAGGCTTGCTCGAACAGGCAGAACAGAAAATCAACGCCATCAACCTGCGCCGTGAAAAAATTGAAGTACTTAAGCTCAAAGGAAAAGACGATAAAGACGATGATGAATAAATCAATGCAACTTGTGCAAGACATGGCGCAATCACTCCGTGAACATGTCGGTGATTTTTCACCGCAAGTTGTGTTGGTGCTCGGCTCGGGATTAGGAGAATTTGCTGAGTTGGTAGAAAACGTCACCATTGTGCCCTACACAGATGTTGCGCATATGCCGCAATCGACAGCGCCGGGTCATGCCGGAAATTTTGTCTTTGGAATGCTCGAAGGCAAGCGCGTGGTGGTTATGCAAGGCCGACCGCACTACTACGAGGGGCATGATGTTGATGCCGTAGTACTGCCGTTGCGCGCTTTGCGATTGATGGGCGCAAGTGCGATGATTGTTACCAATGCGGCAGGCGGTGTGAACACTAAATATAACACTTGTGACCTAATGCTGATTGTCGATCACATTAAATTGTTTACGCCAACGCCGCTGCGGGGAGCAAATCTTGCTGAGTTTGGCACGCGGTTTCCCGATATGACATATGCCTACTCGCCGAAACTGCGTGAAATTGCGTGCAAAGTGGCGAGCGACAGGGGCATCAAATTACACGAGGGTGTGTATATGTACTTCCCGGGGCCGCAGTTTGAGACGCCCGCTGAGGTGCGCGCTGCCCGTGTTTTGGGTGCCGATGCTGTGGGCATGTCAACAGTGTACGAAGTCATCGCGGCAGTACACGCCGGATACCACGTGATGGGCGTCTCTGTCATCAGCAATATGGCAGCGGGTGTGTTGCCTGTTAAATTGTCAGGCGACGATGTCAACGAGGCTGCCGAAGTGGCACGTCCATATTTTGCCGAACTCATTTTAGGTTGCTTGCGGGATATGCCGTGATGGATTTATTGCTCTCAGGCGTAACTGCTGTTACGATGGGTGAGTTGCAGGTGACAGTCGCCACGTCTAGTATACGCAACGCCTATATAGGCATTACTGACGGAAAAATCAGCCATTTGTCAGACAAGCCGCCGAGCGGACAAGCCAAACGGACGCTACATAGGCCACACTGGGTTGTCATGCCGGGGTTGGTCAATGCGCATACGCACTTGCCAATGACGCTCTTGCGCGGATATGCTGATGATTTGCCGTTGCAGCCGTGGTTGTTTGAACACATTTTCCCTATCGAGGCAAAGATGCGGCCGCAGGACTTGGAAGTTGGCACATTGCTTGCTTTGGCAGAAGCTTTGGCAGGCGGCGTGACAAGCGTAACAGATATGTATACGCCGATAAACATTGTGCCGTGTGTGGCGCAGGTAGGCATGAAGGCCAATTCAGCGCGCGGTGTACTATGTCTCAATGATAATTGGGACTTTGAACAAGCCGATGGCGTGCGCGAAATGAAACAAGTGCTGCGTGACTGGCATGGGTATGACAACGGTCGCATTGCCATTGATGCCTGTATCCATGCCGAATACACCTCGCCGCCCGAAGCATGGCGGGATGTGGCGGCATTTGCCAAAGAGAACGAGCTCCGTTTGCAGGTTCATATTTCGGAAACAGAAAAAGAACATGTTGAGTGCATTGCGCGGCGCGGCAAAACGCCGACACAAGTTTTGGCGAAGCAGGGAATTTTTGATGTTCCTGTGACAGTCGGGCATGGCGTGTGGCTGACTAATGAGGATATGCAAATCTTAGCTGACAAGCAGGCGACAATTGCTCATTGTCCGGCAAGTAACATGAAATTGGCAAGCGGTATAGCGCGACTTGACGCTATGCAGAATGTTGGTCTGAATGTGGCGTTGGGCAGTGACGGCATGGCGAGCCACAACGCTATGGATATGTTTGCCGACATGAAATTGGCGGCATTGTTACAAAAAGTCAACCGACGTGATGCATCGGCATTGCCTGCACACGAATGTCTGAAAATGGCAACTGCCAACGGCGCAAAATCACAAGGACGCGAGGATGGGCAGCTTAAAATTGGTCATGACGCTGATTTGGTCATTCTCGACTTTGACAAACCGCACCTGACGCCTTGCTTCAACCCTATGAGTCATTTGGTCTACGCGACAAAGGCAAGTGATGTCGTCATGACGCTGGTACGGGGTAAAGTGCTATACGAGCAAGGTGAATTTGCAACGATTGATATGGAGCAAGTCAAGTGGCAGCTGAGAAATAGGGTGTTGCCACATTTGTACGGGAACTAAATGCTTGCAGGGGGCGTGCACAGTGCGTTCCTGTAACTAAGGGGTAAATATGGAACAACCGCAGCAAAGTAAAACAACATCATTTCTCAAAGGTGCGGCAATTATGTCTGCGGCGACAATTGTTGTACGCATCATCGGCGCGTTGTTCAAAATCCCGCTTTTTTCGATGTTTCGCACTTACGACGTGCCTGAAGCAACGTCATTTTTCACCTCGGCATATAATATCTTTGGTTTGCTTTTGATTGTTGGGACAGCGGGATTGCCTGTTGCTGTATCTAAAATGGTGTCCAGTGCGCATGAGCGGCGGCAATACAAGGATGTCATGACCATTTTTAGCGTGTCGCGCATAGTGTTTATGACGGTTGGCGGTGTATCGACGCTGTTGATGGTTATTTTTGCACCCATTATTGCCGTGTGGATTGAAGGTTCAGCCAATGCCATTCGTGCTGTTGCCCCGGGCGTGTTTTTGGTTTGCTGGATGGGGGCCTATCGCGGCACGCATCAGGGGCATGGCAACATGATGCCGACAGCGATGTCGCAACTGGTTGAGGCAACAGGAAAGCTGATATTTGGGTTGTTGCTGGTGTTCCTGGTGGTACGCGGTACATTGAGTATTTCCGGCGTGATGAGTTACGATGCCGCGTCGGCCGGTATTGCCGGCGTGACGATCGGCAGTATATTAGGCGCGTTTTTTATGGCGGGGATGTGGTACAAGCAGCGCAAACAATACACGCAGTGCATCAATCCCGAGCAGGTGGGACGCAGCCGCAAATCCGTTCTCAACGAATTATTGCGGCTTGCCATTCCCGTGACATTGGCGGCCATTATCTTGCAGCTTGCCAACATCGTTGATATGAGTGTGGCCTTGCGCCGCTTGATTACGATGTACGGCGTTGACAGAGCTGGAGCGAATGCCATGTTCGCGCCTATTGCCGAATCACATCCGATTACCGGCTTTCCGCAAGGTATCGTCGTTGCTATGGCGGTCAGTCTAATCCCTGCACTGTCGTCGGCCATTGCTGCAAAAAATCGCGAAAAAGTCTATGGTGTCGTCGGCTCGGCGTTTCATGTGTCGGCGGTGCTAATTATGCCCAGTGTGCTGGGTTTAGTTGCGCTTGGTACACCGATTATGCAATTGTTGTTCCGAAGCGGCACGCACGGTGGTGTTATTATGTCGGTAGCCGCACTGAATATTATGCCGCTGTGCATGGCATCGCTGACGAACGCTATGCTGCAAGCCATGGGAAAACCAACTATTCCGATGATCAATATGATTATTGGCGGTGTGACACGCGTCGCGGCAACCTTTATGCTGATGTCGTGGCTGGGGCCAATTAGCCCGCGGTTCGCGCTGATTGGTGCTGTTATCAGTCCCGTGATTGCCTATTTCGTGATTTTTGTGCTCAACTTAAGTGCCATTGCGCAGGTTATTCCTTGGAAACGATTGACTGAGCCTTTTGTGCGGCCATTGCTGGCGGCATTGATTATGTCAGGCTGTGTCTACTATATCAACCGCGGCATGATGACAATATTGCCCGGTGGGCTTGACTCGCGCTTAATGACAACCATCGGTGTTGCTGTAAGCGTGGGTGTGGGTGTGCTGATTTACGGTTTGCTGGCGATTTGGTTGGGTATTGTGCGGCGGCGCGACTTTGAACGACTGCCCAAGGGGGAAAAGGTTGCCGATTTCTTTAATGTCAGTGCTGAACCGCCCAAACGACGGTTGAGCGTGGTGGCCATAGCAGCCTTGCTTGTGCTTGGCTCGATGTTGGCGGGTATGATGATATTGCCGCCGCTGTATACGATATAAGAGCAATTTTAGTCTTTGTGTTAACGGATTATGGGGCGCATTTATAAAAAAATCAGTTTTTGTCAGATTTTCGCAAAAAAAGGGTTGCAAAAAGGAGTGAAATATGGTAATAATAGAGAGTAGGGAAAAATACACTGCTGATGACTTGCTTGAAATCGTGTCATTGTTGCGTTCACCGAGTGGTTGTCCATGGGATGCAGAGCAGACGCATCAGAGCATCCGGCGCAATATGGTTGAAGAAGCGTACGAAGCTGCAGAAGCCATTGATCGTTGCGACAAGGCGTTGTTATGTGAGGAACTGGGCGATGTGCTATTGCAAGTGGTTTTTCATGCGTCTATCGCGGCAGATGCTGGTGATTTTACGTTCGATGACATTGCCGATGGTATTTGTAAGAAGCTGATTGTGCGGCATCCGCATGTTTTCAGCGATGTACAAGTTAGTGGCAGTAGTGAAGTGATAGGTAACTGGGAAGAAATCAAACGCAATGTCAAGGGATATACTACGCTTGCAGAGACGTTACGTGGCGTCAGTGCGGCATTGCCGGGGCTTATGCGGTTGCAAAAAATGGCGAATAAGTGCGTTGAAGCAAATATGTTATTGCCTGAGGGGCAAGGATTTGCGCAGAAATTGATGGCATTGGCATTGGAAGCCAATGCGCAGGATGTGGATTTGGAGACGGTTGTAGCGGAGTTATGCCGCGCAATTATTATGCAAGCTGAAATGCCGGGCTCATCGAGCGGGAAAACTTGCTCGTGAACATAAAAGCCAAAGATAAATTAGGAGGAATTTTTCGTGAACAAATCAGAACTCATCGCAGCAGTGGCCGAAAGGGCCGGCATGACCCAAAAAGATGCGGGTGCATGCCTTGATGCAACCATCGAAACCATCGTGGAAACAATGGTGAAAGGTGACAAAGTTCAATTGGTTGGCTTCGGCTCGTTTGAAACAAAGAAACGCGCTGGACGCACCGGACGCAACCCAAAGACCAAAGAAGCTATCCAAATTCCGGCGGCAACCGTACCTGTGTTCAAAGCCGGTAAAGCGTTGAAAGACGCGGTTAAGTAAGAGGATATATGTTTGTAGGGGGCGGTGTAAATCGCCCCGCAGGCATATTTAGGAGTATCTATGCGATTAGATAAATATCTCAAAGTTTCGCGCTTGATTAAGCGGCGTACCGTTGCTAACGAGGCGTGTGACCAAGGGCGTGTTAGTGTTAATGGAAAGCCTGTGCGGGCATCATATGAAGTCAAAATCGGCGATGTGGTAGATATTATGTTTGGGCAAAAAAGTGTACGCGTAGAAGTATTGTCAATTGCTGAGACAGTACAGAAACAGGGCGCGAACGCGCTGTTTAAACAATTGTAGGGGCACTCTGTGCATTCACTTATAGGGATAATGAGTGGCATATCTTGTCCGCAGTCATCATATAATCATGGTGTAATACATGACGAGAGGTGACATATATGATGACAAGGAACGTAAATGCAATGGAACGCAGCGGCATAGAGCTTCCGCACCATTTGGTGTTGGAGGGGCGCAGCCGGTTGGCGGTTTCGGGTGTAGAGGAAGTCGAGAGCTTCGACGAGGGCTTAGTGGTTTTATACACAAGCAAAGGCATACTGCTTATTCGGGGCAGTGGATTAAGCATTGACAGACTAAGTATTGACAAAGGTGAATTGTCGGTTGAAGGTGAAGTCGATGCGTTGGAATATGAAAACAGGCAGCAAAAGGGCGGCGGGTTTTGGTCGCGGCTGTTGAAATAGAAGGTCATGACAGATGTTTCGATGACCGATAGTGTCGTTCAACAATTCTGGGTGGCGATGGCGGCGTTGGGATTGGGCATGACAATGGGCGTCGTGTATGATGCCTATCGTGCAGTTACATCAGGAAAAACAGGTAGGTGGCTAAAACGGCTGGCGGCAGTGCTGGATGTGCTGTTTTGGTTGATTTGTCTAATAGCGGTATTATGGTTTGGCATGACCGTTGGCCGCGGAGAGCTTCGTATTTATGCTGTTGTTACCTTTTTTGCCGGCGGATGGTTATACCGAAGATGGATCAGTCCATTGGTGCGTAGATTATTGCGTAAGATTTTCGGGGGGATATATTGGCTTGTAAGATTTTGTTTGTCTCCTATAATTGCGGCACTGTGTAAAATGCATAATGCATGGCGATTAGAACAAGCACGTAAATTTACAGCGAAGAACAAGCGCGGGACGCGCCGTGTGTGGCGCAAGACCGTGATAGACATACAGAGGAGAACGACTCATGCGGAGAAGGGCACGAGGAAAAAACGGGTCGCGGTTGGCGAAACTCGCCATCGTGGTTTTTTCGCTGTACGTCGTCATGTTGCTCATCAACAATCAGGTGAGCTACAATCAAGCGCAACAACGGACAGTCGAGCTGCAAGAGCGGTATCATCACCAGCATTTGGTCAACGCCGGTATCAAAGCACGAAGCGAGCTGGATTCCGACTCTGAGGCGTGGTTGCGGTACATTATGGACGTCGCGCACAACCGGCTCAACCTTGTACGTCCGAATGATATTATTTTTGTGGATATTGGCAGATAGAGTGTCGAGTAGGCGGCCAGTGCACACGAGGCATGATAGGAGGCACAGCACCAGTCCATGACCATTGAAATCAACACCACCGTTACCGGAAAAGTCACCGGCATCAAAGGCTTTGGTGCTTTTGTTATTTTGCCTGATGGCAGGTCAGGGTTAGTGCATATTTCCGAGATTGCACAGGGGTATGTGGAAAGCGTCGCAGAGCATTTGGAGGTTGGGCAGGAAGTACAAGTTAAGGTATTGGACGATCGAAACGGACGTGTCAACTTGTCAATTAAACGGGCAATGCTGCGTGAAAGCAGGCAAACATTGCCGCCTGAGTTGACGTTTGAGCGTAAGTTGAAACATTTTATGGAAGCCGCTGAAGATATGCAGGAGCAACCGCGTATTGAACGTCGAAAACGGGGCAAAAGTCGTGGTGATTACGACGATTATGAGGAACTTGACTAAAAAAACCGCCATTTGGCGGTTTTTCTATTGTTTGTAAAGACTGACCCGGCTATGCCAGGGGATATTTAATATCCATCAAGATACTACATCAAAGTTAATCACTTTCCAAATGTTTTGCAGATAGTCTGCTCGTGCATTTTTGTACTTTAAATAATAAGCGTGTTCCCACACGTCGATCAGCAATAACGGCTGCAAACCGATGGGATACACGGTATCTTGGTTGGCACGTATTTCGATGAGCAGATCGCCTTTGGCTGAATGGGCCAGCACAGCGTAGCCTGAGCCGAACACACTCGCCGCCGCTTGTGTGAATTGCTGTACAAATGCGTCAAACGAGCCGAATGCGTTTGATAGCTTTCGTTCCAGCGTTGGGCCGGGGCGGTTATCCTCGCGGTAAGGGGCAAGCATGTTGAAAAATAAGTAGTGATTCATGACACCGCCACCGTTGCGTTGAATGTCGGTGCGAATGTTGGCAGGTAGTGTGTGGGGGTTGGTGAGCAGTTTCTCCAACGGTATTTGGAGTTGAGGGAATGGCTCAAGCGCGGCGTTGAGCTTATCTACGTAGGCTTGATAGTGCTTGTCATGGTGGTAGCGCACGGTTTCGGCATCGATAGCAGGCTCGAGTGCGTTGTACTCATAAGGTAACGGTTGGACTTCGTAAGGGTAGCTTGTATAAGGCATAGCAAAAACTCCTTTGTTGTGTGTATCAGCGTAAATATATGTGCAGGCGTTGCGTTTTATGCATACGTTTATGATAAACCAAAATGCATTGGACAAATTCCAACGCGCATAAGTGGCGCAAGTGTTGACGGGGGAAATACTGCGCTGCAATGGTCGGAGTGGATTTCTAGGGCTTGCAAAACGGGGGAAGCTGTGGTATAATAATTAAACGGGGAAAGTGCCGTTAAAAAGGAAGAGTATCGAAGTGGTCATAACGAGCTCGACTCGAAATCGAGTTGCCGAGAGGCACGTGGGTTCGAATCCCACCTCTTCCGCCAGTCTATGCCCCCTATGAGGATTCGCACCTCGTGAACCCTCATAAGGGGCATGATGTTTATTTTATAGTGCAATGTAGGAAATTTATATTTTGTGCAAGAGCAAAGAGAGGAGCAATCTAATTTACTATGACAGAGACACCGGCACAATTACAAGCAAGAAAAAAGCCAAAGTTGGAAGAGTTTTTAGCTTCACATTTCGATGACGAACTACGGCAAGAAGCGCTTGCCCTTTTAGATTATTGCAAGGCGAATAAAATATCATATCCGTGGAGTTCAATGAACACTTGGACGTTGAAAGTGAAAGGCAAAAGCATAGGCTACATACACATCGACGATGAAAATGATACCAACCATTGGACTATCTGGCTACACTTAACAGAACTTTTTCAGTATGGCCAATTTCTAATACAAGAAAATTTGCAGAATGTTATTTCTAACGCAATAAAGTGCTGCACTGGTTGCAGCACCTACTGTGCGCCGGGTTATACCGATAAGATTCTTGGAAAAGAGTATCGTGGCTTATGCAGGGCGATGTATCATGTAGATAAAAACAACCAGTGTATGCACTTTATCGACCCTGACGCCGAAGCAATGGATAAGATAAAACGGATTATTGATTTCAGACTGGCATTATCCCACGGAACAGCCAATCGCCCGATTTTTGACCTGGCTACAAGCGAGCTGACCCGTGTTAATAACAAATCGCTAGTAAAAGGAATAGCGGATTTACAAGGCAATCCTATTGAAAATCAAATCACGGCTGGGTCGAGCATAGATAAGCTATTCGACGACAATTACAAGAGTTATGCTCGATTTTGGGCGAATGAAAACAGCTATGATTTTGCGTTTAAGTTAAACGAACCTATTGAACTTGCAATGTACAGTTTTGTCACGAGCGTTCAGCTTCAAGTCCCCGATAGTTGGAAGTTATATGGCGCAGCATTTCCAAATGAGTCATGGACTTTGCTTGATGAGCAGAACGAATTTCCTAAGCCTGTGACAAGCTATACCGAAAAATCTTTTGTAATTGATACGCCCAGTGCTTATCAATGGTTTCGTCTTGTTTTCAGAAAATGTAAGTTTGATTTGTCACAGGTGCATTTATATACAAAATAGTCGAACGCACCTATTAAGCAGTTTTGACATCGCCAATTCGGCGGTTGCTGGTAATACAAATCAATATTTTCGGGAGTTGAGATAGTGGCAAAAAAAGGTGAAGTATCAATATATGAAGTGCAAAAAGCAAATAAACCTACGATAGATGATGTTTGTGAGCAATTATTAACAGACCCAGTATTAAGGGGCGGTATGGCACACTTGTTAGAGTTGTCAAAGGAACTCCGAATGAAACCATGCTGGTCGCACACAAATGTCTGGAATTGCAATTATAAAAGCAAACGCGTTGCAATGTATAGCATCGGTCGTGGCGACGGTTGGGTAAAAAATTGGGCAAAAATAAAAATATATACGACTGATGTGAATGATGTGGAGCGATTTTTGCTAACATTGCCTGGCGAAATGAGAAATGAATACATTAATAATATGACTTGTACTCATTGCGGTGATTGTAAGCCGCATAATCTTACACTTTTAGGAGAGCCACTTGAAGTTTGTTGGGATATTGGCTATCGCCACCATAATCCAACACAAGAGCAGTTTGGATGGATAGAAAAGTTTATTATTGCACGGAGAGAGTACATCAAAGACACCGCAGTATAAGCATTTGCAAGTTGTAAACATTGCTTGCGGCGGAAACCCGCATGATTGCGGTGTTTTTCCGTGCCCCTTATGAGGGTTCATACCAGTGAGGGTGTTGTTAGGGGATTTGGGATTGTAGATACAATCTCGGGTCGCTTGACAACACCCACTTTCATTTCATGCGGTGGCGTAACTCATCGCCACGCCTTTTCTTATTGGAATGTTAATTTCCGTGTGCGGGATTTTCTTTAAGTCCGGGACATCTATTGCCCCGACGCAGTTATAGAAAATCTCAACCTTTTGCATCTAGACAGCAGGGCTGTCTTTATCGGCAACACTAACCCTCTCACGATGATGCACCACAATCTTATTCCACGAACTCACGCCTTTATCCTGCATTTAGAGATATACGCGGAAGATGGTCTTATTCACAGTCAAACAGCTCGCCCACGGGTACACCAAGTGCTTTGGCCAACTTGTACAACGTTTTCGCTTTTGGGTTAGCATTACCTGATTCTATAAGCACAATATTGCTGCTCGCAACACCGGATGCTTCCGATAATGCTTTGAGCGTCATGCCCTTTTTGTTGCGGAATTCTTTGAGACGAAACTTCATGTCGGCAACTCCTTTTTAGTTTTCTTGTTGTAGTATTCGCTCGAAAGGCTGAGTAAATTAAGGTAATTATAAGCAATTTGTGAAATTTATTACTTTACTCTTATGAGAGGTCTCTTCAAGAAAATGTCGAAAAAGCATTGACACATCGACTCTAATATGGTAGTATTTCGCTAATTACATGCACCTGCGTATAGGTGACGAGCCTATCAAGTGAACCATGCTTTATCCGTGCGGATA